>JAICQC010000438.1 GCA_025938055.1 Anaerolineales bacterium
CCCAAAGACCTGGTGGATGAAGCCTTCCTGCGCCGCCTGCGTCATAAGATCGAGATTGGCGATCCATCATATGAGGAATATCGTGAGATCTTCAAGCGTGTCGCGCAGGATAAGAAAGTGGAATATAGCGATCAGGGGCTGGCATATTTGTTGCAGGAATGGTATATCAAACGGAACCGTAAACTGCGCGCCTCACACCCGCGCGACCTGTGTGACCAGATCCTTGACATTTCCAGTTATCTCTCGGAGCCTCCGACCATGTCGCGCGATATGCTCGACCGTGCGGCAAGAGCGTACTTCGTTGATATTTAGTTCGTTTTCTGCTATACATTACAGATTACGCAACGCCGAATTCAAATCGTAATCTGTCTGTTCTTATCATGCTTACATCACTACCTCAACCCGTCATTTTTGCTCATCGCGGGGCATCTGCTCATGCGCCAGAGAATACACTGGCTGCATTCGAATTGGCATTGGCGCAGAGTGCAGATGCGATTGAGCTCGACGTCAAGCTCTCCGCGGACGGGCAGGTTGTCGTGATCCATGATCCCACGGTCGATCGTACAACGGGCAGCCATGGACTTGTGAAAGATCTATCCTTCCATGAGCTGCGGTCACTGGATGCAGGCAGCTTTTTTTCTGAAAAATACAGAGGGGAGAAAATCCCCACGCTCGAGGAAGTTTTCGAGGTCGTAGGGAAGCACATGTTTATCAATGTGGAACTTACCAATTACAATACCCCGCGCGATCACCTGGTGGAGACGGTTTGCAGCCTGGTCAAGAAAGCTGGACTGGAAAAACACGTGATGTTTTCGTCGTTCTTTGCCTCGAACCTGTCGAAGGCGCGTGCTTACCTGCCGGGCGTACCCCGAGGCTTGCTTGCCTTCAATGGCTTGCTCGGCGCATGGGCGCGTTCCTTCGGGTTTGCTTTTGGCAGATATCAAGCCCTGCATCCCTACCTGAAGGATGTAACGTCACAGCAGGTGCAGCGCGTGCACCGCTTGAATCGACGCGTTCATGTCTGGACGGTCAACGCGGCAGAGGATATGCGCCGTCTGTTCCATTGGGGTGTGGATGCGATCTTCACCGATGATCCGCAACTGGCGGTGCAAGTGAGAAGCGAATCAAAATGAAGTTGAATTATTTTCGTGTGATGCGGCGTCGAACCGAGGGGAACCGTTGAAACGATTCTTCCATTTCCTGACCCTGCTGACCATCGCCATCTCCATCCTGCAGCCTACACCTGCTGCGCAAGCCGAAACCCAGTTCCAGACCTCACAGGCGCAGGCTGTGCTTGCTGCGATGACGCCGGAAGAACGGGTGGGACAATTGTTCCTGGTTACTTTTCAGGGCGTGGATACCCATGACCAGACGCAGATCTATGACCTGATCGCCAACCATCATGTGGGCGGCGTGGTGCTGCTGGCCGCCAACGACAACTTTCTCCCTGAACCTGATACGATCTCCAGCGCACATCAAATGATCAACGCATTGCAATCGATCGAGGCCAACGCTACCGAATCGGATTCGGAAATCAGTGTACAACCGGACGACAACACGTATGTGCCGTTGTTCATTGGTATTTCACAGGAAGGGGATGGAGCGCCCTACGATCAGATTCTGGGCGGGCTGACGCCGCTCCCGAATCCTATGGCGATCGGCGCAACCTGGAATACAGACCTGGCGCGCCAGGTCGGCGCGGTGCTGGGAAACGAACTGAGTGCGCTGGGTATTAACCTGTACCTGGGTCCCTCTCTCGATGTTGTGGAAGCGCCAGATCCCTCAGCGCAGTTTGACCTGGGTCCGCGCGTGTTTGGCGGCGATCCGTTCTGGGTGGGGGAGATGGGAAAGGCGTACATCGCAGGCTTGCATGAGGGGAGCGAAAACCGCATGGCGGTGATCGCCAAGCACTTCCCGGGCCGCGGCGCTTCAGACCGCTCCCCAGAAGAGGAAGTGGCAACCGTTCGCAAATCACTTGAGCAATTGAAACAGGTGGAACTCACGCCATTTTTCGCGGTGACCAATTCTATGGAATCCGCAAGCCTGGTGGATGGCTTGCTGGTCTCGCATATCCGCTATCAGGGGTTTCAGGGAAATATTCGGGCAACGACTCGTCCGGTAAGCCTGGACACATCCGCGCTCTCCGCTGTGATCGCCCTGGAGGAATTCACAACATGGCGGGAGAACGGCGGTCTGATCGTGAGCGATGCCCTCGGCAGCCCGGCAGTGCGTGATTTTTATTCACAGAGTGGAGAGAATTTCCTGCCGCGTTCGGTGGCACGGGATGCCTTCCAGGCGGGTAACGACCTGCTTTATCTCGGCAATATCACTTCGGAAAACTCCGAGGAAGATACGTACGACGCGACGCTGGCGATCCTGGAATATTTCGCACAACAATACCGTGCAGATCGTACCTTTGCCCAGTTGGTGGACGATGCTGTCCTGAGAATCCTGGCGCAGAAGTTGGGCATGTACGAGGCATTCACCCCTTCGAATGCGCTTGCGCCGGAAAGAGGGCTGTCGGATGTGGGTTCCGCGGAAGAAGTTGTCCTGGAGGTGGCGCGCAGTGCTGCCACGCTCATCAACCCTGATGCGGAGGAACTGAGCACATTGCTGCCCCGGGGACCCAATCAGGCGGATCATATTGCGTTTCTTATAGATACTTCGAACTTTAAGCAGTGTACGACGTGTCTGTGGCAGGAGGGTCTGGCTGCCGATGCCCTGCAGAGAACGGTCCTGCGGCTGTATGGACCCAATGGAAGTGGCCAGGTGTTTACCAGTCGACTCAATTCCTTCCCGCTGACCGACCTCGAGTTAATGTTAAACGAAGAAAGCCAGTCGGATATCGAATCCATTCTCGAACGCGCCAACTGGCTCGTGATTTCTCTGACCGACGTCAGTAACGGTCAGATCGCTCTGCTGCAGCGTTTCTTTTCCGAGCGCCCGAACCTGATCCGCGATCGGAACGTGATCCTGTTCTCGTTCACCGCGCCGTATTACCTGGATGCGACCGATATCTCCAAGCTGACGGCTTATTATGCTTTGTATAGCAAACAGCCTGCATTTGTGGAAGTCGCGGCGCGTTTGCTTTTCCAGCAACAGGTCGAGTTACAAGGCGCCTCGCCGGTTTCGATCCCGGCGGTGGAGTACAACCTCATCGTTGTAACTTCGCCGGATGAAGCCCAGATCATTTCGCTGGCGCTCGATCAGCCAGTTGCCGAGGCTTCACCCACAGCCGAGAGCACAACGGTCACGCCTGAGGTGGCACCAACCCAGACACCAATTCCTCTGTATCGAATTGGCGATACGATCGCGGTGCGCGCCGGACCGATCGTCGATCACAATCAGCACATTGTTCCTGATGGAACGCCTGTGCTTTTCATCATGTCCACAATGGATGAAGACGGGCAAATTTTACAACAGGTTGATTCTACAACAGTGGATGGTGTGGCGCGCGCTTCCTTTGCCATCAACAGACCGGGACAGGTGGAAATCCGCGCGGTCAGCGAGCCGGCAGTGATATCCAATGTGATTACCCTGGATGCATCGAATGAAGGCGCGGTGGTCACCGTTGTTGCTCCTACTCAGGTGACGCCGACGGTGCCAGTTACCCCCACGATAACGCTAACGCCGTTGCCTGAAAATGATCTTGTCACTCCAGAAGGTCGTCCCCGGGTGGGCATCTGGCTGTTGGTGATGCTGGCGGTGCTTGGCGGCGCGGTTCTGATATTCTGGGCGGTCAGCAGGCTGGTCTCGCCGCGTTGGGGCTTACGCTGGGCATTGTGTGTTTTTCTCGGAGGGCTGGCAGCCAATAACTATCTTGCGCTCGATTTTCCCGGCGCGGCAGACTGGATCGCCAACTCTGCAGGCGCGTTTGGAGTATTGCTATTGACCTTTGCCGG
>JAICQC010000362.1 GCA_025938055.1 Anaerolineales bacterium
GTCCCGGCACGGCTGGCAGAACTTATCTCGAAGAAGCTATCCATCCCGACGATCGGAATCGGCGCGGGCGCGGGCTGTGATGGACAGGTGCTGGTCACGCATGATCTGCTCGGTCTGTTCGACCGTTTCACACCGAAGTTCGTCAAAAAATATGCAGATTTCCATCACGAGATGCAAAAGGCGTTTGCCGATTTTATCGAGGACGTGGAAACCAAGCGCTTCCCTGCACAGGAACACATGGTCGAGATGAACGATAAAGAGTGGGACCTGTTGCTGAAAGAGGTTGGGTAAAAGTCTGTCATTGCGAGCCGGAGGCGATTGCGAAGCATCCTGAAAGGAAGCAACCTCCCATACGATGTGAAATATCAACACAGCGAGAGATTGCTTCGTCGCTCCTCGCAATGACATCGACCTTTATGTCATGAACGACATTCTTATCGTTGGTACAGGCGCGCTTGCGACTCTCTTTGCCGCGCGGCTGGCGCAGGCGGGGTATCGCGTCAGCATGCTTGGCTCATGGAAAGCAGGACTCGAAGCACTGCAGAAAGATGGGGCGCGGCTGGTGGATTCAAACGGAAGCGAACATCGCTTCGACGTACGAGCCGTCAGCGACCCGCGGGAATGCCGGGGGGTCAGATACGTGCTTGTCCTGGTCAAAGCCTGGCAAACAGAGCACATCGCCGGACAGCTACAGGAATGCCTTGCCGAAGATGGTCTTGCCGTCACCCTCCAGAACGGACTGGGCAACCGTGAGACGCTCGCGCAACATCTCGGCATGAGCCGCGTCGCCCTCGGCACCACCACCACTGGCGCCACACTGCTCGGACCCGGGCTCGTGCGCGAAGGCGGAGAGGGGATCATCTCCGTTGAGCAGAATCAGGCACTCGGTCTGGTCGAAGCGGCGCTGAAGTCTGCAAATTTCAACGTACATGTTGTAGAAAATGCCCAGTCGCTGATCTGGGGGAAACTGGTCATCAATGCCGCCATCAATCCACTCACGGCGCTCCTGCGGGTTCCAAACGGAGAATTGCTGAATCGCCCCTCCGCGCGCGAGATGATGAAAGCCCTGGCATGTGAAGTCGCGCAGGTGGCGCAGGCGGAAAACATCCCATTGCCGTTCTCAGACGCGGTAACGGCAGCCGAAGAGGTCGCCAGGAAGACCGCCGCGAACCATTCGTCCATGATGCAGGATGTACTTCGAGGCGCGCCCACAGAGATCGACGCCATCTGCGGAGCCGTAGTTAATATCGCAAAAAAACACGGTCTTGATACGCCCATGAATGACGCGTGCTGGAGGCTGGTAAAGGCAATGGTGGAGTGACCTTCTTCCACCAGGCTGGTGCATTTTGTTGTAATAGAGCCCCATTCATTGCATGGTAAGATACCAGTAGATTTTGTAGATTTCGGAGGTCACTTATGCGAAAGTGGCTTGTTGTTTTTACCCTGCTGTTAAGCGTACGAACATCGCCTTTACCAGTGTCCGCCCAAGGCTGGACAAAACTGGATTCCATAAACATCGAACTTTGGGCTGAGTATGACCAGCCCAGCATGCTCGTTATCTATGAATTCACCGTTGCGCCGGAGACAACCCTGCCAGCCGCGGTCACATTACGGTTTCCCAATGATGGCAATCTGGTGGCAGTTGCTGTGGAAGACAATGGCGAGCTGTTTAATAAGAATTTCACAACCCCCGTTGAACAGGGCGACTGGCAGACGATCAGCATTACGGCGGAGTCATATACCCCGCACCGCATCGAATACTATCAACCGCTCATGCTTGACGGGAACAAGCGCCAGTTCGAATACCAGTGGTTTGGTGATTATTCCGTCAAGGAATTTACAGTAACCACAATGGTTCCGGCTGATAGCACAGAGCTGGTCACATCTCCCGTTCTCGAAAACACGGGCTCCTTTGCAAATGGATTGCTCACCTCGGGCACTGTTGTCAGAAACGACCTGAAGATGGGGAATTCCTTCCAGTTCGAACTCGAATATCAACGAACCTCCACGGCTCTTGTCAAGCCGGATGGGACAGCACAAATCGAGCCGGCTGCCCCTGTGGGGGCAGATACACCCGGGCGCGTTTCGATCGCAAACCTGCCGTGGGTTATTGGTGGGTTTGGGCTGGCATTGATCGGCATCGCCCTGTTTTCCTACTGGCGATCCACGCATTTGAGCGAGAACCAACCGCGCAAACGCCGTCCTCCCAAGACCAAAGAACCAGAAGGCGATCAAGCCTACTGTCATGAATGCGGTGCGCGCGCCCACGCCGGGGACCGTTTCTGCCGGACGTGCGGCAGCCGGTTGAGAATCGAATAGGGAATAGGAATGATTCTCTCCCATGCGCATCTTATGGCACATGGGCTTATTGTCCTGTAAGCCGATATTTGACTTCCAGCGGTAATGGGAACAATGGAAGCAGATCGATGCGATACCCTTTCCCCGCATACGTTTGCATCAGACATGCCGCCTCTTTCAGGACTGTGCGGTTGAATGCCAATGGCAGTGACATCAATTCAGCAATCGCGGAATGAGGGTAGCTTCCCATGATACGGTGATACACCGCGAACTCTAGCTGCCAGGCATCCAGTTCCCCATACACCGACAGCGCTGTGACCAATCCCTGCTGCAGGTGGCGGGCTTCATGGATGATGAGGGTTTTGATACGCAGGTTGTCGAATGGCGTTTCATAGGTGTAATAGCGTGAATTCAAATGGATATTGCCGAAGACAGTCCAGAACGCACCAACGCTGGAGCGCGCCTGCTTGATCCCGATCTTCGTCCGGCGCATCCGCAGGAAATCCACTGCCTGGCGGCCCTCCTCCCCCAACTGTGCCACCGACTCTAAAAGATTTTCCTTCCAGGCTTGGTGTTCCATTTGCTCTTCCCAGGTATCAGGACAATTGGAATTTCATAAGTATAAATCATTCGAGCAAATTAGGAGAGGAATTGTCTGGGGGAGTACCTAACATCAGAAACACAATGTCATTCTGAGCGGCGCGAAGGGTGACATGGCGTAGAGTATCCTTGAAATTAGGCACTCCCTGTCAGGGTATGGAACCAAGGCGTATCTGTTTGATAGAAGATGAGAGTCAAATCAGTTAAAATGTATGCGGAGAACACGATGCGACAAGTTGCTATTCTGGGAATTGGTCAAACAAAAATCGACGAGCACTGGGACCTGTCCCTGCGCGAGATCGGCGGCAATGCCGCCTTCGCCGCCATGCAGGACGCGGGCATGGAACGTGTTGATGCGCTGTACATCGGGAATATGCTTTCGCCGCTGATCAGCGGTCAGAACCAGCTCGGTGCGTTTTTTTCGGATTGGATCGGGCTCTGGGGTCAGGAATCGGTCAAAGTGGAAGCCGCCTGCGCCTCGGGCGCGGCAGCGCTGCGCGCGGGACTGATGGCGGTTGCCGCGGGAGACATCGACTCGGCTTTGGTGGTGGGTGTTGAAAAGATGACCGACAAAGCCGGTCACGATATAACTGCCGCCTTAGCCACCGCCGCCGATGCAGACTATGAAGTGGAACAGGGCGTCTCGTTCGTGGGACTCAATGCGCTGGTCATGCGCCGCTATATGCACGAATATGGCTGGAAGCATGCCGACTTCGCGCCTTTCTCGATCAACGCTCATGCGAACGCGATACATAACCCGTTTGCGCGCCTGCACCAGAAAATCAATGTGGACCAGTTCGAAAAATCTGCCATGGTCGCCACGCCGATCAACCTGCTGGACGCCTCTCCCGTCGGAGATGGCGCCGCAGCGGTGGTGCTCGTCCCTGCGGAGAAAGTTGCATCCTTAACCGGCAAGCCGCGCCTCACGGTGGCTGGCTCCGCCTCCGCAACAGATTCGATTGCCGTGCACTCGAGGAAGGACCCACTATTCCTGGCTGCCGCGTATCAATCGGCAAAACGCGCCTACGAAATGGCGAACGTGGAACCGCGAGACATCGACATGTTCGAGCTGCACGACGCGTTCTCGATCATGTCTGCCCTGTCACTTGAGGCGTGCGGGTTCGCCGAACGTGGGCAGGGTGTGCGTCTGGGGCTCGAGAATGAGATCAGCCCACAGGGACGTGTCCCCATCTGCACCCGCGGCGGATTGAAAGCGCGCGGTCACCCGGTCGGTGCGACGGGCATGTATCAGATCGTGGAGGTCGCTCAGCAATTGCGCGGCGAGTGCAACGGAAGCCAGGTGGACGGCGCAAAGATCGGCATGGCGCAGAATATCGGCGGCTCGGGTGCAACAATTCTGACTCATATTTTGAAGGCGGGGTAATTGTGTTTTCACAAATTAAAGTGGTAAATAATTCTATAAACGACTACAAGTTATCTCAATAATGTCATCCTGAGCGGAGCGACACTTGCACCTGCGTGCCAGTGCAGGTGAGGATCTCTGACACCAAAATCACGAGACTCTTCGGTCGCGGCGAACGCTCCCTCAGAGTGACATGGTGTTTTTAAGATGAATATTAGTTAGTACTTTTTCAAATATCGAGATTATTTTCATAATCCCATCGAAAACAACAAACTTGATGACCAGAGAATAATGATCAACACCAGCACAGGGATGAACGTTAGTGTAGTTAGAATACCCGCCATACGGTCCTTTTTGCGGGCATAGGCGATCCACGCCGCGATGGCAAATGCAATGGGCCAGACCGGGTACGACCAGACAGCGATCACAAATGCCCAGGCTTCCGTGCTCACTCCCGAGTCGAACGCCATGACCGAGAGCCCCGCAACGACCAGCCAAAAAATCAATGACAACAGTGCCAGCACCTGTGAGGCAATTAGCCAGATGAGTATAGGCGTACGTGACCGCGAGGCGGGGGTAGTTTCCAAATCGATGCTCCTGTGATCAATTCGCATTGCGAAGGCTGAGCTTCTTGAGTGGTGCAAATTTTACTCCAGCGCAATGTGCGATTCAACCCACAC
>JAICQC010000175.1 GCA_025938055.1 Anaerolineales bacterium
AGGACGATCAGCAATCTGTTTGCCCAAACCACGAGAGCGATGACACCCGGAGGCAATGTGGAAGGAGTGGTTCCGGCAGTCATGTCGCCGCCAGACTGTGTAAACGTGACCATCAAGAGAGCAAACGACGCAGCCATAAGGACGACGCTGATCCACGTCAGGTGGGCGGTCCAGAGGAGAGACCTTCTCCCGGCGGACCATTCCGGGGTGCGCCCAAGGCTCACGCTGATCAACATCGCAGCAACGGGCAGGCTTCCAATCCCGATCAGAGCAGCCAGTCCATGAAGAGGGTGGTTGATATCGAACACGGACGCCATTGCCTCACCGATGCCCGCCGCGATCAGAAAGATCAGACCGATTTTCCCGGCCCGCGTTGTTACCTGTGACCAAAGCGTGAAAGCCAGGATCCAGGAACTGAGCGCCCATGCAATGAACATCAAAGACAGCACCCAGCCATACTGCCCGTTGGCATATTCACTCACCATTCGCCATGATGGATCAAATTCCGGGCTGAGGATCTGCAGGCTGGCAAGCAGCAGGGGGACAGCCGCTGTCGCGGCGATCGCAGCCTGTGCTGTTGGGAATGAAACTTCTGTGACCGGTTTTGCTATTGCTTTCATACATTTTCTCCTGTAGGACTGTTACTTAAAGAACTCGATCAGCACGGGCGCGAGCGCCTCCGCAGCGACATCGTGCGTCTGACCTTCCAGCACGCGGTGCTGCGCGTTAGGGATCGCGTTCGCAAGTGCCACAGCTGTGGTTTGCATGAACGACCACTCGCTCCCACTGCCGTTCATGACGAGCGCTGGCACCCGCAGTTTGGATGCCCGCTCTGTGGGAACCATGGCTTCTTCTCCCAGGGCAGCGGCATCGTAGGGAAGCGTCAGCCCGACACTTTCCCACAGCGGCCACATGGGGTGCTGGTGCATCCCTTCCACATCCTCGGCGGAGGCTCCCACCAGCATCATGAAGAGCCCGACCGCATCACCTCCGCGTCCCTGCGCAACCAGTTCACTCAACTTTTTTCTGTATTCCTTCCATCTTTGCCGGGAAGCGTCGTCGTCGCTGTAGGGTGCCTCGTACATGGCGAGCTTTTTCACCTTGTTTCCGAGAGTGAGTGCCGCCTCGAATGCCAGCGCCGCGCCGGAGGAAATCCCGTACAAATACGCCGACCCGCCTGCTGCGTCGATGAGAGCTTCAATATCCTCAATTTCGCGCTGAAGGGCAAAGGGCTTCGTATCTGTGCTGTCGCCTCGGCCGCGGCGGTCATAGTGAATAACCGTGAAATGCTGCGCCAGCAGATCCGCCAGCGGTGCCATCCCCTGGTCGAAGGCGCGGTATTGCAGCGCCCCGTCCACGAAGATAACTGCTGGTCCCTGACCGGACTGGTCGTAGGCAATGATCGTTCCATCCTTTGAAGTGACTGTTTTCATTTGCATGCTCCTTCGTAGTTACTTTACGATTCGGTAGCCGAGGTGCGTGACGCCTGGGGCGGCAACTGCTCGGATGCGCTCGAGTGTGATCGGCTCGATATCCAGGTGATCGAATAATCTCACGCCTTTCCCGAGCAGCAGTGGCGCCACATCGAGATGGATCTCATCCACCAGGCCCGCATTAACGGCTTGTTGCAGGATGTCGGCGGTGCATATGACCACATCCTTATCTCTCGCGGCTTCCTTTGCCTGCCGGATGGCGCTTTCCACGCCATCGGTGACGAAGGTGAACGGCGATCCATCGTAGACCCATTCCTGAGGGACGTTGTGGGTAACAATGAAACAAGGTGACCCTGGTGGATGCCCGCCCCAGGCATGGGCAATATCGAAAGTCTTGCGCCCCCAGACCCCGGCGCCGTACGTCTCGAACGATTGTTTGAGGATCTCCGCGCTCTCGGGTGAGACCTTGAGCACCATGTTGCCGTCAGAGATGGGGACCTCGGTATCGCCGCTGAAGTACCAGTTGAAGAGGGCGTCGCCGCCCTCTCCCAATCCATTTTCCGGGTTATCGTTCGGACCGGTGACGAAGCCGTCCAGAGATACCGTCATGTTGAATACAACTTTTCCCATAGATTTCTCCTTTACTTGACTCGCGTCATGCTCCTACTCACTTCATCTCCGCCAGAATTTCATCCAAGCGTTCGAAACCATCCACAACGCCGCTTTCCATGCCGGCGGCAACCATGCCGTCCCGGTCCTCAACTGACTGATAGACAGAGTGGGTGGTCACGCGGGTGCGGTCTCCGGGCAGGGCTTCGAATTTGGTGGTCTCGAGGATCACATGCCCCGACTCCGGCAGTCCCTCGAACTCGAACGTGCCGATGATGCGCTCTGGAGCTGTCACATCGTGATACACACCGTGGAAGCCGAACTCATTGCCAGCCTTGTCCTTCTGGATGAAGCGCCAGCGCCCGCCGCTGAGGGGTTCAAACATCTCGAGAGACATAGTCAGGTCGCGTGGACCCAGCCAGCGTGCGTAGATCTCGGGGTCGGTATGCGCCCTGAAGACCAGTTCACGCGGCGCGTCGAACTCACGGGTAATGAAGAGCTCCTGCTTGCCGGGTTCGACCGTGACAACGGTTTTGTTCTTTTTTTCAGCCATCTCGTTTCTCCTTTTTCTGTAATTCCTGTAAGACTTCGTCGAGGCGCTCGTAGCTTTCGCTCCAGTATCGCTCGAACGGTGTGACCCAGTCATAAATAGGCTTGAGTTTCGCCATATCCACCTTGTACAGTCGCTGGCGACCCTCGCGGCGCTCGCGCACCAGTCCGACCTTCTTCAGCACCCCCAGGTGCTTCGAGACCATGGGCTGCGGCCAGCCGAGGAGCTCAACGATTTCATTGACCGACAATTCCCTGTTCCCGATGGTTTCGATGAGTTTGCGCCGCTTGGGTTCTGCCACGGCGTTGAATGGATCGTGCGTGGTTGGAATACGTGCCATACCCATATTATATTCCTATATGGGAATATGTCAATCAGCTGGGATAGGATTTTGGTACTACTTCGCGAGAGGAAAGAAAAACGGTGACCTTGTTTGAAGGTCACCGTTTTTCTTTCTGTAGGTCACGCTTGTCGTAGATCCCGTGCTAGCGGCGCAGCGTGACACGTATAAGCTTTGGCGGGATGCTTCGCGAAACCCGCCCTACAGGGAATTGATCTGGTAAATCTGGATCAGGTTGCCGCAGGTATCGTCGAATACAGCTATGGTGGAGGTACCTACATCTGTTGGTTCCGAGGCGAACTCCACCCCCAGAGTTTTCATCCGCTCATATTCATGCTGAACATCATCCACCTGGAATGCTGTAAAGGGTATGCCATCCTTCACAAGGGCTTCTTTGAGTGCCTTCATGGCAGGATATTCCGCGTTCGGTTCGAGAAGAAGCTCGGTACCGTTTGGTTCTTCAGGGGATACCACCGTGATCCAACGCGCACCACCGCCGAGGGGCATGTCCTGCTTTTTAGCAAACCCCATGATCTCCGTGTAGAACTTGAGTGCCTTGTCGTAGTCGTCGATAGATACGCTGGTTAATTTGATTTTCATAGTCATTTATCCTTTCCTCAGAAGTTGGGTGGCTGCCATACAGCCAAGCTGACGAAACTCGCTGGGGCTGAGACCATACTGCTGTTTGAACGCCTTGCTGAATGCCGCGTGGGAGTCATAACCGGCAGCCAGTGCCACCTCCGTAATATCCACTGCCCCCATTCGCAGCTTACGCCCGGCGCGCTCCAGCCGCAGACGGCGTACGTAGCTGATGGCGCTTTCGCCCACCTGCGCAGTAAAGATGCGGTGGAAGTGGGGGACCGAAAAACCCGCTACATCCGCCAGCGTTTCACGATTTAGCGGCTCCTGGATATGTGTACGTATATAGCGCATCACATCCTCGATGCAGTCAGAATGGTCCTGAAGGATTTGTGTCTCGCTCAGCATATCTGCACTATAGCATAGCAGAACACTTGTTCGCTACTCCAAATGTATCATTCTGTGAAAAAAGACGGCTCAAAGCCGTCTCTTTCAGGCTATATATAAATATACGTCCCGGGTCTTTGGACGTTGCGCCGTGGTACGCCGACTTATTCCGGCAAAAAGTGTAATGACTGCGATACCTCGCGTAGCGTTTCATACGCTCTTTTCACCGTTCCCTCATCCTGGTGTCGAACAGCCCAGACCAATGCCGTGCCAGCGTGCATGCCATCGTACACAGTTTTTCTAAATCGTGCGCCGGGCGAGTTTTCTGTTTTACCGTATGCCTGCCAGAAGCGGGAATGACCATCTTCCTGCTCGGCGTGTGCCAGGATGAACATGGTCCAGTCTGCCATGGGGTCGCCCCACCAGGACCGGTCGGCGTCAAGAATGCCAACAATGGACGGCTCATTTGCTCCTCGTTGAATCAGGATGTTGAATAACCACAAATCGCCATGCAGCAGGCGCGGGATTTGAATCTCGTCCAGCTGTTGATGATGAGCGCGGATCAATTCTAGAATCCTCACCAAATTGTTTGTATCCAACTTTATCTCTCGGGCAGCCTGAAGCGTGCGCTCCATTCGATCGATGACGGTCTCGCTCCACCGAGTGAATTGAAAGCCGGGACGCGGCAGCCCAAATGCTTCACCATGAACATTATGGATGAGTTTCATTATGTTCCCGAATTGATCCCACAGAATGTTATTTTGTTCGGGTGTCAGTTCATCCCACACATTGTCCCAACGCTCCCCTTCGATGAAAGACTGGAACATGTAGTCGCGGTCGATGAGCTGGTGGGTGAAATCGACCAGCAGCGTTTTGGGCATTAACGCAGCGATGGGAGCGAAGTATGGCTGCAGGACGTGTTCAGAGCGCATCAGCAATGCATCTTCCCAGGCGGTATCAGCAGCCTGAGGTGGAGACAGGCGCAGGACGACCCTGGCTCCATCTGTGAAGGAAATAAGATAGGCAGTATTAAACGTTCCACCGCCAAGCTCATCGATGGCTTCGATAGTAGCGGCGCTTCCAAAGCCGCGCTTGCACATCGCTGTAATTTCTTCCGTGGTCAATGTCATATTTATATTTTATATCCTGTTCTTGTAGGAAATACGCCGCAGGGGCTGAGCCGTTCCAATGCTTCCAACAAAAGACTGTGCAACTATGATTTGTTTCTTCGTGCCAAATGAGAGATGAAAACTCGTTATACTGTTGTATTCGAACAGCGTAAAGCCAAGGATTGGAGGCTATAGATGAATGACGAGAACAAGCCATTGCACGACAGGCGCAGCATGCGTGAGCGGATGCTGACTGGCGACCTTTATATTGCGGATGACCCTCAGATCGCCGCAGAACTACAGCGGGCGGCGATTTTGATGCATCGCTTCAACACAAGCGTCCCGCACAGTTGGATTCACGACGGGCTGTCCTCCGCGAGTTGCTCGGGACGCTGGGCGGGGGAACTGAGATACGTCATCCTATCTGGTGCGACTATGACTATCATATCCATATCGGGGCACGGACGTTCGTCAATTATGGCGCTGTGTTGCTCGACGTGGCACCGATCACCATCGGCGAGGATGTGCAGATCGGTCCGAATGTGCAGTTTCTCACACCCACGCATCCGCTCGAGGCAGAACCACGCCGCGCAAAATGGGAGGCTGCCAAGCCGATCACAATTGGAAACAACGTCTGGCTGGGTGGCGGCGTCATCCTCTGTCCAGGTGTGACCATCGGGGAGAATACGGTCGTAGGTGCCGGGGCAGTGGTAACCAAAGATCTTCCTGCCAACATACTTGCTGTGGGGAACCCGGCGCGCGTGATCCGTCAATTGTAATTCGAGCCTGTCATACAAATCCCAGGCATAGCCCGCAATATTCACAAGCAGGCAGCAGCAAGAAATACCCAGACGATGACCCGGTTCCGCGTGGAAGCGTGCATATACTCCATTGCTTTATAGATTGAAACCCACCTTCTCTTTCAATGCATTTGGCAGCGCGGGATATTTACGCCTATTGATGAGAACCGTTGCCAGCTCGATAATCCTACAGGAGTCCTAATACCTTCAGAAATACTACCCTTATAAGATTTACTCAACATTTCTAATTTCTGGATTAATACGTATTGCTTTAATTTTTTCTAAGAACGAAAATTACTTCATTATCATTACGACAAAACAATTCCATTTCAAAATCCACTTTATGTTTCAGGCTTAAGAACATTTCGATCATTTCCACTTGTGTCCATACATGAAAATGAATGCTGTAGTCGATGCTTATAAGAGTATCTACCTGCCTTATTGCTTCAAGCTCATCCGTAACCTTATAGACTAGCTTTACCCACTCCTCGAAATGTTGTTTTTTCGAGATTTCGCCCCCGTGCCTATAATCATCTTCCAGATGTTGGAAAGTGGTTACTGGTCGGTCAATGTCAAAGGTATATCGCTTATCCGGTATAGCAACAAATAGGATGCCATCTTGCTTCAGTACACGCAACATGTTTTCGATAGCCAATAATGGATTTTGGCAATGCTCTAGAAAGTGATTCGCAATTACAAAATCCTGACTAAAACCCTCAATAGCATTAAGAGTTTCTCCATCCGTAATAATATCTACATTGACAAGCGGAACTTGGTTAAGTTCTGGATATTGCTTTCGCAACTGCTGGACGCTTAATCGATCAACATAACGAACGATTGCATATTCCGGAACATGCAGAGGATGATGTAATGCTCCTATTTCAATACCTGTTCCCTTAATATATTCACGCGCAATCGATTGACGTTTAAGATGAAAGGTATCTATGGTTGTATCTTCACGTTCAGAGGCTTTTGCTAAACCCCTCATAGCAGTCTGCCCCAGTTTCCTTACTTTTTTTATGAAAGTAAGCAAGGTGTTAACGACTCTTGACGGATGTTTTGGACTGCTACTGGAGAGATGACTCGCTTTTACCTTGCGCTTTTCTTGTCGTCCAAACTGATCGAAATGTATTTTTCCTGATGCAATCCGCCCTGCCCTTACTGCTTCAGCTACATCGGGGTTGGAAGCAAGATAAGCATTTTCGTTAAAGTTTTCATCAGTAACAAGGATAAACCCATTTTGGTTGTCTGTCGGCTCCATGTTCACCTTTATGAAAAGAAATAGTAGTGTGCCAAACTTTATCTAAAGTGACCTTGTTTTCTGAAGAAATCCAATCAGGATGGCTAGGTTCTCTAGAATTAATCCTGCAGCTTGTAGCTGGAATTATACGCCGAACTACCCTACATAAAAGAAAACGATGCTTGGCATAGCTTGTGTCCGTAAAAAGATTCCATTAGAGATTAAAACTCACCTTCTCTTTCAAAGCAGTCGGCAGCGCGGGGCGCTTGCTCCGCTCGATCAGGAACGTCGCCAGCTCGGTGATCTCGCGGAAGGCATAGTGCTGGCTCAGTGTCCCTTCGAGGTAACCGGCGCCGCTGGTGCCTCCGGTGCCCACGCGCAAACCGATCATACGGCGCACCATCATAAAATGACGATACCGCCAGTTCGAGAGCAGTTCATCGATTTCAGAAAGAGTATTGAGCAATTCAAACGGCATGTGGAAGATCGGAAGATTGCGATAAATCGTGATGAAGAGCGCAGCCCGCATCGCCGCCGGAGAGACCTCCCCTCTGCCCTCCTCGAAGAAGACCCTGTCGAACTCAGCCAGCCTGCCGGATTCGTACTGTGAAACACTGGTCTCGTAGGCGCTCCGATAATTGGTCCAGAATTTATGTATGTCTGCAGAATTTGAGTCGCTCACCTGTTTGTATTCGATCCAGTAATTATCATCGAAGAAAGGCATTCTCTCCAGCCACTGAACGATGAGCTCCTTTAACGTGCTTTCACTTTCCGCCTGGTCGATTTCACGTAAATCGTTTTGTGACAGGCTACCTCGGCGGGTGGCCTTGTAGTACTTGCGTTTGTGCCGCTGTCCCATCTTTAGACCGAGCCTGGCTTCGATCAGCCTGAACTGCTTGCTCTGAAACCCGGAGGCGGGCAGCAGGATGTTCCTGAACTCCAGAAAGTCCAGGGCGGTCATGGTTTCTAGGACGCTGATCTGCTGGTTGATCAGCTCCAGGATTTTCCCGACCCGTTTCAGCTTGTGGACGACCCTGCTCAAATCGTCTGAGTTATCGTTGATGCGACCCTGCGTGAAGATGTGCCGCACCAGGTTGAGTTCGAAGATGATCTGTTTGAACCACAGCTCATAGACCTGGTGAACAATGATGAACAGCATCTCATCGTTGCCGTCCTCCCATGATGAAAAGCTCCTCGGATGCTGGCTGTTCAGGACCTTCTCGAGTTCAATGTAGTCCGAGTAATAGAGGTCTTCCATATATCTCCTTTTCCTCAAGCGCTCCGCGCTGAGCGAAGCCGTAGGCGCAGTCGCAGCGCGGGCCAATTGATATGTAATATTGTATTGAAGCGCGCTTCGACTACAGTCTTCGACGAACACTCAGACCTCCGCTCAGCGCGATATAAAAGTATAGCACCTCCTCTGCTCAGGTATAATTTGGCGGCTATGATGATAAAGGCTTTGATTTTCGATTTCGATGGGCTTATCCTTGATACCGAAACGCCCGACCTGCATGCCTGGCAAAATATCTACGCTGAATATGGGATTCAGTTCCCGGTCGAGTCGTGGGGGCAGATTATCGGCGGGATGGGCGCATCCAACTTTGACGCGGCGATTCATTTGCAGAGCCTGCTGAGTCAGCCGCTCGATCTGAAGGCTTTGCAGGTGCAGCAAAATCAGATCAGCCATTCCCTGGTGGAGCAGCAGACCGTCCTGCCCGGCGTGATGGATTACCTGCGCGAGGCGAAGCAGCTCGGGCTCAAGCTTGCCATCGCCTCAAGCTCGCCGCATTCATGGGTAGATTCGCACGCGCAGCGCCTGGGTGTTTTCGACTATTTCGATAAAGTGATTTGCGCAGACGACGTGCCGCCTGGCAGGACCAAGCCAAACCCGGACCTGTTTCTCGCGGCGCTGGACCGGCTCCAGATTCAGCAGAACGAGGCGATCGTGTTCGAGGACTCGCCGAACGGCGTCCGCGCGGCGCGATCGGCAGGGATTTATGCAGTCGCGGTGCCGAATCAAGTAACATCTCTGCTCCTGATCGAAAACGCTAACCTGACGCTAAGGTCCCTGGCAGATATATCGCTCTCCGAGCTTTTGAATCAAGTACAATAACCTCGTTAATTCACCCGTAGGAGATTGCACAGCATGACAAAACAAAAATTTAAATGGCAGGGGATTGTTTCGAAATACGCATACCCGGAAACATGGCGTAGCGTGTGGCAGGTGCTCAATTCAGCCATCCCA
>JAICQC010000615.1 GCA_025938055.1 Anaerolineales bacterium
ATCACCCATAGCACCGAGAGGATCAGGGATTGGATGACTGCCCAGGATAGACTGATCTGCGCTTCCGGTTGCGCATCGCCCAGGGCAATTCTCGATACCCAACGGAAATACAGAGCGCCAACCACCCATCCCAGGATAACGACTAGGAACGCCAGCCCGACCATTGCTGGAAGGGATGACAAATGCACGACATTCCCGACGCCGAACGGCGTCTCGGCGGGCACGGTCTGTGCCAGAAGGCTCGAGACACCGATGGGAAATAACTGCAGCTTGCCAAAGAGACTCAGCAGATTAAACCGCTCCATCAGGTCGCTGAGCGCAACCTGATATTCCGCGAACCTCTGCAGGTCTGCAGCGGAGGTCAGGGTCAGGCGCGCCTGGTTGAACATGATCTCCAAAAACGGCCTGACCAGTCTATCCACGCTCAACCGTGGACCCAGCCACAGGAATACATCCAGCAGGAGCGGCAGAATGATGAGCCATATATGGCTGGAGACGGCGTCGAAACCTGCCCTCAACGCTCCCATCACGCCCGGAGGCGGAGGGAGTTCTCCGAGATTCTGCCTGTTCATAACCAGTTGATTCTACCATATTGACCCCGACTTGGCATCCAACTATGAGGCAGGTACAATGCTATTTATGAATGAACAGCGGTATTTGCCAAACGCGGATCGCATTGGCATGCTGACGTCCACGGTGTTGCTGGCATTTGCCCTGACCCACCTGATTCAGGCGCCGGAATTCAACATCGAGATCCAGCTTCCTGGCTTTTTCCTCCTGCTGCCGTTGAATTTAACGACCGCGATGAGCGTGCTGACCGCCGGACTGACCGCCACCGGCATGGACTGGCTGCTACGCGGTCACCCCTCCTTGAACGGGCGTCCGACGTACCAGTGGTGGCTGCTTCCCACTCTGACCACATTCGTGATCGGCGTGCCGCTTTCCCTCCTGCCTCCTGGAGCCACCTGGGGTATGGGCTTGCTCATTGCGGGAGTCTTCCTATTTTTTGTCTTTGTTGCGGAATATATTGTTGTAGACCCGGGCGCGCCTTACTACGCCATTGCTATGGCAGGGTTGACCGCCATTTCCTACACTTTGTTCTTCGTCCTGGCGGTCGCGCTGCGATATGGCACGGTTCGTCTCTTTATTCTTGTCCCGGCGTTGTTCCTCGCCGCGTCGCTTGCCAGCCTGCGGATCCTGCATCTGCGCCTCACCGGTCGCTGGGAATACGCCTGGTCATTAGGGATCGCGTTCGTTTGCATCCAGATTACTGCGGGTTTGCATTACTGGCCCCTTTCGCCGATCCAGTTCGGGCTGATGCTCGTGGGGTCGCTGTACGGGTTGACGAGTCTGGCGGTAAATCTCGGTGAGGATCAGCCTGCCCGCCGCGCCGTGCTCGAACCTGCCATCATCATTGGGATGTGCTGGGGACTGGCAGTCTTCATCCAGTAGTCTAATGAGATGAAGCAGAGTCTCCTCATAAGCGAAAATCACTGGCAGGAGATGCGAGATCACGTAGAACAGCA
>JAICQC010000524.1 GCA_025938055.1 Anaerolineales bacterium
GGGTATTTGAAACGGATCCAGCCGTCCACCGAACCTTCCACGGGGCTGGTGAAGATCTCTCCGTCCGGGAAGTTGTATCGCCCATCGGAGATCTCGAAGGGGCGGTCTTTGATCGAAAGGGTGATGTCCACGTTCGCGCCCTTGAGCACCGCCCGGTCGTGACCCTTCAGCCAGCCCGACAACTCCTGCTGTTTTCGACCCTCCTCTTTCCAGAATGCGACCGGGTCCTCCTCATTCAGCATCCCCGCCCCGTAGACGAACTCGCGGTAATCGGTGAGGCTCATGTCTGCTTCCTGCGCCATGGCGTGGGTGGGGTAGACCGTGATGCACCAGCGATACGTGCCATCCGCCGAGCGCTGCATGAACTTCTTGAAGAGACCCGCGCCTGCCTTGCGGGAACGTGCCAGCCGTGACCCGTCTATGCCGGAGAGGCTGCGGCTGTTATGCTCGGCTTCGATGTAGAGGGAGGCGTCGAACGTCTCGGCGATAAGCTCGCGGATAGGGGAGACGTAGTCCAGTTGGTCGTTGGAGGCATACTTGTAGAAGATCTCTTCCATGCCGGGCATGCGCTGGTCCACGAACACATGCGCGCCCGCCTTCACCGCCTCTTCATAGACAGCCAGGTTCAACTCTTCCGCCAGCGGCGTGGTGCGCAGCCAGAAGGTCTGCCCGGGTTTGAGCTCCAGGGAATAATTCACCAGTACCCTGGCGAGTTTTTCGACGTGGGGATCAGCCATTGATGCTCCTAAAACACTCAGCACCTGAAAGTTTGTTTCAAATGCAATCCGTTGGTCGAGTAGGGCGAATGTTTTTAGAGCCCGTATCGAGACCAACACTCACAAAGAGCTGCCGGACTTTGTGGTCTCGGTACGCCCTCGAAGATCACTCGGGCTACTCGACCACCTGTTGAATCCAGATTGTTAGATACTTATCGCTACGTAAACAACGGTTCGTACTGCTTGCCTGATTCTATCATCGCTTCCAATTCGTCCTCGCTCAGGCGCCTGAAGCTCTCACAGACTCGCAGCACCATCGGCAGGATGCGCGTATCGCCTACAGTGCATAACCCGGTTACATCGTAGGAGAGCGCAAAGTTCACGCCTTTCTGGATTTCTGCCATCTGGTCAAACGGTTCATACCAGGTTGTGGCGGTGTGCTTTCTTTCACCCCAGGGCGCCTTCGTGATCGTCTTGATGACCATCGTGCCGACGTCCTTTGCCTTGCATGTAGCGATCAGCTCTTCGGCATAGCGGCGGTATTCGGGGATCGCCATCTGGACGAAGTTCAGCGGGAACAGCACAGAGTCGAAGTCGAACCGCCGCAGTGCTTCCAGGTAGATCTGCGGGGCATCCACCCCGTGACCTGTGATACCAATGAATTTGATCAAGCCTTCCCGGCGCGCTTGCTCGAATGCTTCGAGCGCACCGGCTTTGCTCGTGATGGCATCCAACTCTTCCATGGTCGTGATCGCGTGGCATTGGTAGAGATCGAAGGTTTCGGTGTGCAGCCGCTTGAGCGACTCCTGCATTTCCTTCCAGGCGCCTTCTTTTGTGCGTTCCATCGTCTTGCAGCCGAGGAAGAAGCGCCCGCGCTCACGTCTCATCCACGGACCGATGCGCAGCTCTGCCTGTCCGTAGGAAGGCGCGACGTCGATGTGGTTGATGCCCGCCTCGATGACCTGTTCCATCACCTTGTCGGCATCTTCCTGTGAGATTTCGTAAAACGCCGCCGCACCGAAGATTGCCACGGTGCTCATGTGCCCTGTGCGACCGAACCGTCGAGTTTCCATTTCTGCCTCCTACTTATTATTACAAACGCACTCCGTTGGTCGAGTAGGGCTGAGCGAGCGTTTCAGCCCGTATCGAGACCAACAGGCAGTTATATATTGCCGGTATTTGTGGTCTCGATACGCCCTTCGGGCTACTCAACCACCGTTTGAGTCGAAAATATCAGATAGTTATTAATATTCTACTCTCCAATAATCTTGATCAGCACCCGCTTCCTGCGGCGACCGTCGAACTCGCCGTAGAAGATTTGCTCCCACGGACCGAAATCCAGCTTGCCATCTGTGATTGCAACCAGCACTTCTCGCCCCATGATCTGGCGTTTCATGTGGGCGTCGGCATTGTCTTCCCCGGTAGCGTTGTGACGGTAGCTATCTACCGGCTCATGCGGCGCGAGCTTTTCCAGCCACTTGTCGTAATCCTGGTGCAGGCCATGCTCGTCATCGTTGATGAACACGGAGGCGGTGATATGCATGGCGTTGACCAACACCAACCCTTCGCGGATGCCGCTCTCACGCAGGGCAACTTCCACCTCAGGCGTGATGTTGACAAACCCGCGGCGGTTGGGCACGTTGAACAGGAGTTCTTTTCGATAGGATTTCATAATGTTCTCTTACCGATTTTATATGACCTCGTGATTTTACTTGACTCTCACCGATTGAGGGAGTTATATTTGAATTGGGCGGGCTATGATTTGCTTGCTTTCCTGCAAGCTGACCCCCTATATATGGCAAACATTTTTGTCAGGAGAGCCGTTTTTCGAACGGAGGTCCTTCGCTGATCTTTCGCTCATCCTTCGCTCCTCGTTCGCTTCACTTTTTTAGTATGTACCCTTCTATATTTAGGGGTGACGGATGCGCGGATTGTCACCTGCTAAAGATACCGCGTTCCCCTGCGGGCTGTAGGGGTTGACCCACCTGCGCTACGCTTCGAGGATGCTCACTTGCACTTTATGCAAGTGTAAGTTTCACAAAGACCGACGCAGGGCGGCCGAACGGATAATCTCCAACATAAAACCTCGCCCATTTTGAGCGAGGTTTTGTACTGGGCATGGATGGTGCCATACCACTTGGCTTTCCCGTTCTAATGTTCACTGCCGAATGGCAACGACTTCGAGATATTCAGCCTCA
>JAICQC010000393.1 GCA_025938055.1 Anaerolineales bacterium
CTCCATGGCTCTTGAACTTGATCAATTGTTATCCCAGTTGGGACAGGTGGGCAAGCGCTTGTCGGAGATTGGCGCAGCAGAGGGCGCTGCGGGGAATCTTTCGGTCTGTTTCCGCGAGCACCTTGATATCAGGGTTTACTTTCCCAATCAGCAGACCGTTGAATTGCCCGTGCCGGCTCCGGATCTGGCAGGCGCGACACTCATCGTAAGCGGCTCCGGGCGAAGGCTGCGCGATATTGCCGATGCACCGACAGCCAATCTTGCCTGTATCATTGTCGAAGCAGACGGGCGCACCGGCAAGATGTTCACCGCCCCAGATTGTCCGTTCAAAAGGGTGACCAGTGAGTTCAATTCCCATCTGGCAGTGCACCATGATCAGATGCGCTCGAAACCACTGCAATTTCATGCTGTTTTGCATGCCCAGCCGCTGCATCTTACTTATCTCAGCCATCTCCTCAATTATCAGGATGAGAAGTATCTGAACCACCATCTATTGCATTGGCAGCCGGAGACCATCATCAATTTCCCCGAGGGGATCGGTGTTTTGCCGTTCATCCTGCCTGGCTCGGCACATCTCACCGTGGAGACCATGCTCGCGCTCCGGGAGCATCGCATGGTGGTCTGGGCACAGCATGGAGTGATGGCAAGGGCAGAGAATTCGATCTCTTATGCACTCGACCTGATCGAATACATCGAGACAGCAGCCCACTACGAGTTCCTGAACCTGACGGCGGGTGGTCCAAGCGAAGGGATCAGCCCGGAGCACATCCGGGAAATTGCCAAAATATGGGACGTGCAACAGAATATATACTAATTTTCGTATAGGCATTTATACTATGCCCCAGATGGGAGGATTTCACTGGCGAATTCCCCAGCCAACTTGTCAGGGAAGGGATTTGAGTCTATACTTTGTTCACTTTCTACAACAGAGTGCCGCATCAGTCAGTAAACTTGAAGTCTACAATATAGCTTACAGAATGATTCTAAGTTTAGTTATAAATAGATGAGACAAGCGGTAAAGGAGAGCAGCCATGGCAACCGTTCGAGATATGATCCGAAAGAAGGGGTACGAGGTTTTCACGATTGCTCCCGGGGCGAGTGTTTTCGAAGCCCTGGAGATGATGGCGAAGCATAACATCGGAGCCCTGCTGGTGATGACCGGGGGCGATCTGGAGGGAATTGTTTCAGAGCGGGATTGCGTCCGCAAGGTGGAGCTCATGGGGCGGAATGTAAAGGATACAAAAGTCAGCGAAATTATGACAGGCGATGTGATTACCGTGGAAGTCAGCCAGCCGCTGGAGGAATGTATGGCGCTGATGATCGAGAAGAACTTCCGTCATCTGCCGGTTTGCGAGGGCAAGGAACTTCTCGGCGTTCTTTCGGTGCGCGATGTGCTCAGGGAGGTTGTCGAAGTGCAGCAGATGATGCTTTCCGAACTGGAGCGCTACATTACAGGTGGCGGCCGGTGATGCTGATCGCCATATCAATTTTTTCAAAGGAGCATGTGGGATGATCCTGCCGGAGTGGACGATCTCTGAACTCCAGGAGAAGATGGAATCGGGCGAGTTGACCGCGCGTCGGCTCGCCGAATTGTATCTGGACCGGATCTCGGAGGTCGATAAAGACGGTCCTTACATCAACTCGGTGATCGAGCTAAACCCCGATGCCCTGGAGATTGCCGATACGCTGGACGCTGAAAGACAGTCAGGGAAGACGCGCGGCATGCTGCACGGGATTCCCATTTTGATCAAGGACAACATCGACACTGCCGACCGCATGCAGACCACATCCGGGTCGCTGGCTCTGGAAGGGAATATCGCAGCCAAGGACGCCTTTATCGTCAAGCAGTTGCGCAAAGCAGGGGCATTGATCCTCGGCAAGACCAACCTGAGCGAGTGGGCGAATTTCCGTGGCAAACGCTCGGTCAGCGGATGGTCCTCGCGCGGTGGGCTGACGCGCAACCCGTACGCGCTGGATCGCTCGGCATGCGGTTCCTCTTCTGGGTCGGGCGCGGCGGTCGCGGCGAACCTCTGCGCGGCGGCGGTCGGCACCGAAACCGACGGCTCGATCATCTGTCCTGCGCAGACCAACGGCATTGTAGGCATCAAGCCGACGCTGGGTCTTTTGAGCCGCAGCGGGATCATCCCCATTGCACACAGCCAGGATACCGCCGGTCCCATGGCGCGCACCGTCGCAGACGCCGCGACCCTGCTGGGGGCGATGACCGGCATCGATGGACGCGATAAGGTTACCAGCCTGAGCAGGAAGCGCAGCTTTTCCAATTACACAAGGTTCTTCGATCTCGATGGACTCAAAGGCGCGCGCATCGGCGTTGCAAGGAATATGGCAGGCACGAATCCGAGCATCCTCAAGATCTTTGAACTCTGCATCGAAGTCATGAAGCATCTGGGCGCGATAATCATGGATCCGGCAGACGTCTCGAACTTCGACAAGTTCAGCAGGACCGAGCTGGATGTGCTTCATTATGAGTTCAAGGCAGACTTGAACAAATATCTCAAGTCGCTGGATGGCAATGTGCCCGTTCGCTCCATGGAAGATGTGATCAGGTTTAATGAAGAGAACAGCCACAAGGTGATGCCCTATTTTGGGCAGGAACATATGCTGACCGCGCAGGAAAAAAAATCGCTGCGCGATAAAAAATACCGCGATGCCCTCGCAAAGAATCTGCGCCTGACGCGCAAAGAGGGCATCGATGCGGTAATGCGCAAACACAAGCTCGACGCGCTCATCGTGCCCACCGGCGGACCCGCCTGGCTGATCGACCTGGTCAACGGCGATTCGATCAACCGGGATATGGAAAGTACGTCGCCTGCTGCTGTGGCGGGGTACCCGCATATCACGGTTCCGGCGGGGTACATCTTTGGTCTGCCTGTTGGTATTTCGTTCTTTGCGCAAGCATGGCAGGAGCCAACGCTCATCAAGTTTGCATATGCGTTCGAGCAGGCGACACAGTACCGTCGGCAGCCGAGATATTTGCCCACTGCAAATTTGAATGCCTAACCTCGGAGAGATCATGCCCGAACCTGACCTCGCACCCCTCATCCCGGCAATCGAAACCTACATTCCCATGGGCCGCTCAGGGCTGTTGCCTGCCCTGCACGCGGCTCAAAAAATCTATGGCTGGATCTCGGAACCCATCGCTGCAGAGATCTCCAGATCGCTGCGCGTGCCTCTGGCGGATGTACATGGCGTGATCGAGTTCTACTCGCTGTTCTATAATGAACCCATCGGCAAACGTGTCATTCGGGTGTGCACCGATCAAGCCTGCGCGCTCAAGGATGCGGATGGAGTCTTGAATCATCTCTGTTCTCATCATGGACTGCAGCCCGGTCAGACGAGCAGTGACCAGTCTCTTACCATCGAGGCAAGTCCCTGCCTTGGGCTTTGTGAGCAGGCGCCCGCGGCGCTGACCGTTGACGATGGACGATGGACGATGGGTAACGGTTTCTCCGAAAGCGATCGTCCACGGTCCACAGTCTATGGTCCAATCCGTTTGCTGACCGCTAATTGCGGAAATGGCACAACATCTCTTGCAGCATATGGGAACTATCCTGCGTTCACCAGGTCATTGGATATGAAACCCGACGAAGTTGTGAATGAGATCAAAGCCAGCGGACTCGTCGGGCGCGGCGGCGCGGCATTCCCGACAGGCGTCAAATGGGAGGGTGCGGCGAAAGCACCCGGGACGGAGAAGTACGTCATCTGCAACGCGGATGAATCTGAGCCGGGCACCTTCAAGGACCGCATTCTGTTGATCGATGATCCACATCGCACTATCGAAGGGATGCTAATCGCGGCATATACCATCGGCGCGCGCAAGGGATACCTGTACATCCGCGCCGAATATCCATACATCCTGCCTGTTCTTGAAAATGCTTTGAATGAAGCCAGGGAAGCCAGCCTGCTGGGCGAAAATATTTTGGGTTCTCACTTTTCCTTTGATATTGAAATCCGCGTTGGCGCTGGAGCCTATATCTGTGGCGAGGAAACAGCCTTGTTTGAATCGATCGAAGGCAAGCGCGGGTTCCCGCGCGTGAAGCCGCCTTTCCCCACGACACATGGATTGTTCGGCAATCCGACTGTGATCAATAATGTGGAAACACTTTGCAATGTCCCATTGATCCTCTTGCAAGGCGCTACAGAATACCGCAAGATCGGCACGGAGAAATCGCCGGGTCCGAAGCTTTTCTGTGTTTCAGGGGATGTGACAACGCCTGGCTTGTATGAAGTCCCATTCGGTGTGACGCTACGAGAATTGCTGGAGATGGCAGGCCGTGTTGCAGAGAGAAAAGGGTTACAGGCTGCCCTGTTTGGCGGCGCGGCTGGGGCGTTTGCTACGTCTCAACATCTTGACGTAAAGATGACCTTCGAAGACCTGCGCGCCGCGGGATTACCTCTCGGATCTGGCGTCGTTATGGTCTTCGAC
>JAICQC010000031.1 GCA_025938055.1 Anaerolineales bacterium
CAGTGGAGGGTCATCGCCTGGTTCCCGCAGGTGAAAGTGTGTGTGCTCACGCCTGACGAAATTAGCCGTTATGATCCTGCGGGCATGGCGTTCTGGAACGTCAATACGCCCGAAGAATTTTCAAAAGCAGAAACGATCGCGCTGACATCGTACCCGTAGGGTAGCGGAGCCGAACGATTTTAGTGAGGCGAAGTCGAAGCGCATACTATTAAACATAGGAGCAACCATGACCCTCAATGTTGATCTCGTCCGCCAGCAGTTTCCCTCCCTCGACCGTCCCGCCATCTTCCTGGATAACCCTGCCGGAACGCAAATCTCAAAGCAAAGCCTGGATCGTATCAATCAGTATTTGCTTGAATACAATGCCAATCACGAGGGTTTGTTCGAGACCAGCCGAAAGTCAGACGAAGTATTGCACGAAGCGCATGCCGCCATGGCAGATTTTCTCAATGCCGCGCGCCCGGAGGAGATCATCTTCGGCAATAATATGACGACTCTCACACTGCACATCTCGCGCTCACTGGCGCGGAATTTGCAGCCGGGTGATAACATCCTCGTGACGCGGCTCGACCACGACGCGAACATCGCGCCGTGGATGTTGATCGCAGAGGACAAAGGTTGTAATTTAATCTGGGTGGATATCGACGTGGAAGAAGGCACACTCGACCTGAAAGATTTTGAAAAAGCACTGGAGCAGAAGCCAAAGATCGCTGCGTTTGGTTATGCCTCAAACCTGTTGGGGACGATCAACCCGGTCAAGAAACTGACACAGCTGGCGCATGAGGCGGGTGCGCTGGTCTACATCGATGCCGTGCAGTACGCGCCGCACGGCCCCATTGACGTGCAGGATCTGGATTGTGACTTTTTAGTCTGCTCTTCATATAAATTCTTTGGTCCACATGCCGGAACTTTATATGGGAAATATGATCTGCTCAACGACCTGAAAGCGTATAAAGTGCGCCCCGCTTCCAACGAACTGCCCTATAAATTCGAGACCGGCACCCAGAACCATGAGGGAATCGCAGGTGTACTTGGCGCGCTGGAATACTTCGAATGGTTTGGGAGTCAGTTTGGGAATGATGGTGCTCACGTTTGGCAGGATGCAGGCTTTTCTGGCGGGCGTCTCACTTATAAACAGGCGATGTCTCTGATCCGCAAATATGAAGCCGGGTTGTCGCGCGCTTTGATCGATGTCATTGAGTCCGTTCCCGGGACGCATGTCTATGGGATCACAGATCGGAACCGCCTGGATGAACGCGTGCCAACGGTTTCCTTTCGCCTTGATGGCAAAGACCCTGCAGCGATTGCAGATGCGATTGGCAGGCAGGGCGTGTACGTCTGGAACGGACATAATTATGCTCTTGCCATTGTAGAGAGAATGGGATTGCTCGAGGCTGGTGGCATGATCCGTGTGGGACCCGTGCATTACAACACGCTTGGTGAAATAGAAAAATTCGGTGAAGTATTGCAGCAGGTTGCGAAATAAATTCAGCCTTGCGACACTGGCGGGCGGTGCTAGGGGGCGCAAGTGTCGCAAGGCTTTCGAATGAAACGATAAACACCAGCCGAAAGGCTGGTGTTTTTGGTATTAAATGACGAACACCAGGGTGAGGGGGGCACCCTAGTGTTCGTCGATGCAAATAATACTAGTATATGTTTTTCCTGACAAGGGTTGGATCGTAAGAAGTTTATTAGAAGATTCGATCCAGAATTAATATGTGCCTCGGGCGGGAATCGAACCCACATCTAAGCCTTAGGAGTGCCTTGTTCTGTCCATTGAACTACCGAGGCAGCGATTAAATTATATCAAACAATGGCTGCGCAGCCGTTCGCCTGCTGTATGAACACTATATATTTCTTATGCTCCATCATCCTTGGGCGGCGCGGTGGGTCCGTAATCCAGGATCTGCCGCAGTTGAGATGTTCCTTCCGGCGGACCGACAATCCCCTTATCTTCCATCATGTCCACAATGCGCGCCGCGCGGGTATAACCGATTCGCATGCGGCGCTGCAGCATGGAGACAGAGGCACGTCCCTCGCGGCGTACCAGGTCGACAGCCTCTGCCAGGAGCGGATCGGCGTTGGAGTCGAGTGGCTCCATCTCTTCGAACATTGCGCCTTGCTTGAGCGGAGTATCCGATTGAGGCATACCCGCAGGGATGGGAGAGCCGGGCGTGGCGTACGGGCTTGCCCCGCCCACCTGGGCACGCCAGAACTCCACGAGACTCTGGATCTCACCATCAGAGACAAATACACCCTGCAGGCGCGCTGCCGAGGGCGCATCCGGCGCTTGGAACAGCATGTCGCCGCGCCCGAGCAATCGTTCGGCGCCGGGCTGGTCGAGGATGACGCGGCTGTCAGTGTTGGACGCAACAGCAAAGGCAATGCGTGCCGGGAAGTTCGCTTTGATCAGACCCGTCACCACATCCACGGAGGGACGCTGGGTAGCCAGGATCATGTGAATGCCGGTGGCGCGCGCCAGCTGGGCGAGGCGCGTGATGGTCTGTTCGGTCTCGCCGGGCGCGATCATCATCAGGTCTGCCAGCTCGTCGATGACCACCACCAGAAACGGCAGTTTCTTACCGCTCTGCAGTTTCATGCGAGCGTTGTAGTCAGTAATGTTGCGCGAACCCACTTGTGCGAACATGTGATAACGCTTGTCCATTTCGCGCGTCATCCATTGCAGAGCGCCGATGACGCGGTCGATCTCCACAACCACGGGCGCAAGCAGATGCGGCACGCCGTTGTAGCCTGTCAGCTCCACGCGCTTGGGGTCCACCAGGATCAGGCGCAGATCGTCCGGCGTGTTGTGCATCAGGAAGCAGGTGAGGATAGCATTGACACAGACCGACTTACCGGAACCGGTCGTCCCGGCGATGAGCAGGTGCGGCATCGCCTCCAGGTTGGCGTTGATGGGATGCCCGGTCACATCCTTACCCAGGGCAAACTTGAGTGCATGTTTGTTGCGCTGGAACGTATCACTCTCGACAATATCGCGCAGCGCGACGAGAGTCATCTCATCGTTGGGGACTTCGATACCCACGTAGCTATGACCCGGTACCGGCGCCTGAATGCGGATGCGCGGCGCAGCCAGCGCGAGCGCCAGATCATCTGCAAGCGAGGCTATCTTATTGACTCGTACTTTTGTGCGCCCGTTGCGCGTCTCGACGAAGAGCGGCTCCACGCCAAACTGGGTGATCGTCGGACCGCGGTTGATCTCCACTACCTGTACCGGCGCACCGAAGGATGCCAGGGTCTCCTGGATTAAGTGCGAACGCTGCTGAATAAACTCCTCGTTGATCGCAGGCGCGCTGCCTGAATCCAGGATCTGTTTTACATCCGGCAGTTGCCAGTTGATCACAGGCTCTGCGGGTTTGACCGTTCGCACCGGCACACCCGGCGCCTCAGTTGTCACAACGGGCTGGGGCCGGTTTAAGGGTGTAAATCCATTGGATGAAATCTCCTGCTGTTCAGGCAATAAAGGCGGGTTGTTTTTTGCAATGGGCGTTGCCAGCCAGGCGCGTACTCTCACTGCCAGTGGAGGCACCCAGCGGAAGAGGTCCTGCACCGCGATATCGAAGATCATCGTGAGCGTAATGATCAGCCATGCCAGCAGGGCGATGATCGTTCCACCTGTACCAAAGCCATTCAGCAGGATTCGTGCAAAGAGACTGCCAATGTACCCCCCGCCGATGCCGTCTATTACGGCTTGTTGCGACATTTCGAGCGGGACAATCGAGTGCATTAACGTAATCAGCCAGAGGAAAAACAGGAGGATGCCTGTTGCGCGTTCAAGCGAGAGCGGAGGGAGTTTTTCGATCCGGCGCAGGATTAGCCACATGCCCATGACGATCAACGCGACTGGCAGGATATACATCCCCCAGCCGAGCAGCTGCCTGAACATGTTTAGCATGCTTCCTGTCAGCGCGCTGCGCTGCGCGGAAACCAAAATGAGCACAGTGAGCAGCCCTACCACTGCCATGACCGCGCCCACCACGTCGAGTTTGCGCTCGGCGGAGAGCGAGCTCCACCAGGAGGAAACGGTAACAGGCTCCGGCTGGGGCCGAGCCGCAGACTTCCCCTTTGCAGAAGATGGCTTGCTCTTCCCGTGGGAGGAAGTTGACGTCTTGCTTTTGGCTTTTCCCCCGGAGCGGGACGCTTCGCGTGGAGCAGGAGTCTTGAGAGGCATACGAGTACCGTTTCTGCATAAACCACTAAATTTACAAGATACAAAAGGATACGACCAAATTCTTGCTTGATGGTTTATGTGGTAATCGAAAGTATAGCACAAATGGTCTGTTTTTCTTTCGTCCTCCCGTATAAATTAATTTCCTGTTGTGTAGTGTAAAATTGCAAAACAATGCCTGGCATGTTGGAGTCAACGACTCCAGTCGTTGGATTTTCAAAGTCTGTGGACTTTGAGTCCCGCCCCAGCCTAAAACTCTGTGGCAGATTCTGTCACTAAAGGATTCCATATTGTTCGAAATACTTTTTCTTGGCACTTCCGCCTCCGCGCCTTCCGCCCGGCGCGGTCTTTCAGCACTGATCGTAAAACATGACGAGTATCGCTTTCTGATCGATTGCGGCGAAGGGACACAGCGTCAGATCCTGCAATCAGGCTCAGGCTTTAAGAACCTGACGCGTATCCTGCTGACACACGGGCATCTCGATCACATCCTCGGGCTTGGTGGGTTAATGTCCACGTTCCTGCGCTGGGAAGCGGTGGAGGAGCTGGATATCTTCGGCGGGCGCTCCACGCTCGACCGCGTCCATGACCTTTTGTATGGCGTTGTGCTGCGCGGCAACCAGGCTCCCATGCCGCTGCGATTAAACGAGATCAAGTCCGGCATGTTTTTCGAAGCCGAGGATTTTACCGTGACGGCGTTTTCTGTGACCCATCGCGGACCGGATTGTCTGGGATATGTTTTCGAGGGGAAGTCGCGCCGTCCCTTTCTGCCGGAAAAAGCCGATGCCCTGGGGGTGCCGTTCGGCCCGGAACGCCGCGACCTGGTCGCAGGAAAAGAGATTGTTCTGGCGGACGGCAAACGCATCAAACCGGACGATGTGCTGGGCGCGTTCCAGAAGGGCGTGAAACTTGTCGTAGTGGGCGACACGGGCAGAACGGATGACCTGCTTGAGGTCTGCCGGGATGCAGATGGGCTGGTGATCGAGTCCACGTACATAGAAGAGGAAGCTGAAATGGCGCGTATCTTCTCACACCTGACGGCGCGCCAGGCAGCCGAACTGGCTGTCAAAGCCGGGGTGAAGAAATTGATCCTCACGCACATCTCGCGCAGATATCGGGAAAAAGACGTGGTCAAAGAGGCGCATGCGATTTTCCCCAACGTGTCGGTGGCACGTGATTTTGACTCGTTCCAGATTAAGCGGGAAGAATAAACAATGACACTACATCGTATCACTTGTCATGATGAATAATGGGGTCATCTCGAAGCTTTCAAATTTCGGGCGCAGTCGGTCGGTGTTGTAGAAACGGTTTACGTTGACTGTTTTCTTGGTGCTGGTCACAATATCAATCGGGATATTGTCATAGCGCCCATTCTTCAACACCACCAGCCGCCCGTGGACTTTCTTGAGCACAAGATCGAGTGCGAGATTTCCGTACGCCATGGGGACAATCGAATCAATCGCATCCGGGTCGCCGCAGCGCACCAGATAGCCCAGCTTCTGGTTCACGGTGTCCACCATGCGCCCGTTGTTAAATTGAGCTGTCATTTCCTTGATGCGCCCCGAGACCAGGTCGCCAATACCTCCCAGCTTCATATGACCGTAGGCATCGGTGCTTCTATCTTCGAACACCATTTCGCCGCCTTCGAACATGGCGCCTTCCGAGACGAGCACCACCGAGTAACGGCTGGGATTCAGGGCGCGGTCGTGCATAAGTAGTTCGGTCAGCCGCTCGATTTCGAATTTATGCTCGGGAATCACACAGCGGTGCGCCGCGCCAGCCATGGTGGGCAGCATCGCTGTGAAGCCCGCGTATCTTCCAAATACTTCCAGCACCACGACTCTTTCATGCGAGCCGCCCACGGTGCGCAGACTATTTGACAGTTCGATCGTACGCGTAACACACGTGCTAAAGCCGATACAATAATCTGTGCCGGGCACGTCATTATCCATTGTCTTGGGGATCGCAACGACTTTGACGCCTTCCTGGTACATACGAACGCCATAACTGAGCGTATCATCTCCACCGATGGGGATAAGGTAGTCAATGCCGAGGAAATCAATATTCTTAAGGACCTCTTCGGTCAGATCATTCACCTCGCCCGTGTATTTTTCCTGCAGCGCAGGGGGCAGCCGGTCGCGCCTGACCTTGGAAGGATTCGTGCGGGAGGTGTGCAGGAAAGTGCCTCCGGTTCGCCCGGCTCTGTGGACCAGCTCCTCCGTGAGGAACTGATAATTGTTGCTGTTGTCCGCATCCTTCTCGCGGACGACATCGATCAACCCTGCCCAGCCGCGTCGGATTCCGATTACCTGATAGCCCTCGCGTGAGGCACGAATAGTAACTGCTCGAATTGCGGGGTTTAATCCGGGGACATCCCCTCCGCCGGTGAGTATGCCAATCACGCCTTTTTTATTATTCATATCTGCCTCCAAGCAGAAAATGTATTGGTGATGGTACTGCTTTCACTCGTTGTATTTTACAACTTTTTTATACCGAAGAATACCAGGTGTCAGGCTATCTTTTAAACGAATGTTTGAATCCGCCAATTAATGCCTTCGTTTTTCTTGCCTGTTCATAATGCTCTTTAAGTTCTGTTTCAGTTATCTACTGAATGTCGAAGGCAGTGTAAAGCAAGGATTGAACTTCTACAGCAGATCGACGAGCAAACCCAGAAAACGCGCGAGTTCTGCTTTCGACTCACAATCGAATCCCTCAGCAATATTGGTTATAGAGGATGGATCTGATTACGAAGCCCAAAGTCTTTTGCAAAGTTTCCTGAATTGGTAAGCTTGTAGATCATCTTCACGAGTTTGCGAGCTTCATGCCATGCCTGGATATCCTCAAAGCGCGTGATCATCGCCATAGTATGCTCCCACTAAGCAAGCGTTATGCACGCCTGCCTGATACATGACACTTTTAGATCATCGTCGGTTCTTCGTAGACGCCGAATACTTCCTTCATCACCTGAATGATCTCGCCAAGCGTCGCATACGAATGGACTGCTTCCATAATGTATGGCATCGTGTTCTCTGTGCCTTCCATCGCGAGGCGCAGACGGTCGAGTGCCTGTCCGACGCGCCCGTTGTCCCGTGTTCTGCGAAGTTCCTCCAGACGATTCACCTGGCGCTTATAACCCTGGGGATCCATCTCGAGGATGGGGATGGTCAGTGGCTTCTTTTCGGCATAGGCGTTCACGCCCACGATCTTGCGGATACCCTGATCGATCTCGCGCTGATAGCGGTATGCCGCATCCGCGATCTCGCTCTGGAAGAAACCCTTTTCGATAGCAGGGATAACGCCGCCCAGCTCCTCCACGCGGCGGAAGTAATCATACGATTCCTGTTCCATGCGATTGGTCATTGCCTCGACGAAGAAGCTGCCTCCCAGCGGATCGACCGTGTTCGTCACCCCGGACTCCTCCGCGATGATCTGCTGCGTGCGCAGGGCGATGGTCACCGCATGCTCGGAGGGAAGCGCCAGGGCCTCATCCAGCGAGTTGGTATGCAGAGATTGCGTCCCGCCGAGGACAGCCGCCAGCGCCTGGAGCGCCACACGTACAACATTATTCTCCGGCTGCTGCGCGGTGAGCGAAACCCCAGCCGTCTGCGTGTGAAAGCGTAATAACCACGAACGCGGGTTCTTTGCCTTGAACGTTTCGCGCATCTCACGCGCCCAGATGCGCCGTGCAGCCCGGTACTTGGCGATCTCCTCGAAGAAGTCGTTGTGGGCATTGAAGAAGAACGAGAGGCGCGGCGCGAAGTCATCCACGTCCATGCCGCGGGCGATGCCCCAGCGCACATACTCCAGCCCGTCATCGAGCGTGAATGCCAGTTCCTGCGCGGCGGTGGAGCCTGCCTCGCGGATGTGGTATCCGCTGATCGAGATCGTGTTCCACTGCGGTACCTTCTGTGCGCCGAATTCCATTGTGTCGACAACTAAACGCATGGATGGTTCGGGCGGAAAGATATATTCCTTTTGCGCGATGAACTCCTTAAGAATGTCGTTCTGGATCGTGCCGCGCAGCTGGTCGGGGCGAACGCCCTTGTTCTCTGCTGCAGCGATATACATCGCCCAGATGATCGCAGCCGGCGAGTTGATCGTCATGCTCGTGGAGACCTTGTCGAGCGGAATGCCATCGAGCAGGATCTCCATATCCTTCAGGGAAGAGACCGCCACACCGCACTTGCCAAATTCTCCCAACGCTTCGGGCTGGTCGGTGTCATAGCCCATTAACGTTGCCAGATCGAACGCAATGGATAAGCCGGTCTGTCCCTGGTCCAGCAGATATTTGAAGCGCGCGTTCGTTTCCTCGGCGGTGCCGAAGCCTGCGAACATGCGCATCGTCCAGAGCTTGGAGCGATGCAAAGTCGGGTGGACTCCGCGCGTGAACGGATACTCACCCGGAAGTCCGAGAGATGCATCGTAGTCCATGTCCGCGATATCGAGCGGCGTGTAGAGCCGGTTGATCGGCTCGGAGGATGTTGTAATGAATTCGTCGGCGCGTTCCGGCAGGGAAGATAAGGCTTTCCGAAGAGACGTCTCCTCCCAGGTTTCAAGGGAGTCTTTTAACTCGTCTAATTTCTTTTTATCGTACATAATTATCTCCTTTGGCGAGATAATTGCATTATACTTTACTGGTATACTCGCCTCCACAAAGGTAGCTATGCCTCGTTTTGAAATCGATGTTGACCCCTGTGACCATATCACCGCTGACGCAATTGGCAAGCCAGGTCAGCGTGTTTTTTATATTCAAGCCTTCCAGGACCAGCGCACCATCACGGTGATCATTGAAAAGGCGCAACTGCATTCACTGGCGATCGGGGTGGAACAGTTCCTCGCGCAAGTGGATGAGCAGAACCCGGACCTCTCCGAAGCCTCGGGCGATTACGTGGAGGAGGTCATGCGCATCAACCCGCCCGTGGACCCGCTTTTCCGCGTTGGGGAGATCGGCCTCGGATACGACAAGGACCGTGACCTGGTCGTGCTGTTCGTCAAGGAATTACTGACGGAAGAGGATGACGCGGAGACTGCCGCGGTCGTACGCTTCTGGGCATCGCGCGCGCAGGTGCGCATGCTGGCGCGCTGGGGAGTGGAGGTCGTCCAACGTGGGCGCCCGGTCTGTCCGCAGTGCGGTCAGCCTGAGGAGCCCGAAGGTCATTTCTGCCCTAAGAAGAACGGGCATAAGCATTAAGGTTTTACAGGCTTCTGATAAGGCCTCATGAACGCGCTACAGGAAAAACTTGCCTCTGCCATAAACTTGCGTGAATCAGAAAAATATGAAGAGGCTCGGCAACTTCTCCTCGAACTCCATTCCGAATATCCCGAAGACCCACAGGTAAATTATCAATGCGCCTGGATCCATGACCTGCTTGGTCTGGAGCGCGAAGCGATTCCGTTTTATGAAAAGGCAATCCAGGCAGGCCTTCGTGATGATGACCTGAAAAGCGCGTTGCTCGGCATGGGGAGTACGTATCGATGTATCGGCGAATATCACAGGTCCATGGACACGCTGCAGCGTGCCCTGACTCTCTTCCCAGACTCTTATGAATTTAAGGTTTTTCTAGGAATGGCTTATTACAATATTGGGGAATATGGGAAAGCCATGGACCTGCTGCTAAACAGCCTTGCCGACACTTCCACTGACGAAGGCATCCTGCGCTACCAGCGCGCCATCCGCTTTTATTCTGATAAACTCGACCAGACATGGTAACCGAACAACTGCGAACAGCCATCGAGTGTGGCAACTATGAGATCAAAGGTCAATTCACCTTTGGCTCGAACTATACGTTTCTGGTGGCTGTTCATCACCAGGGAAAAGAATATGCCGCCGTGTACAAACCTCTGCGCGGGGAACAGCCGCTCTGGGATTTTCCGGAGAATACGCTGGCGGGCCGCGAAGTAGCCGCGTATATCGTCAGCGAATATCTCGGCTTTCACATCGTCCCGTTCACCACCCTGCGCGAGGACGGTCCGTACGGCGCGGGTTCACTCCAGCAGTATATTGACTACGACCCCGAATACCATTATTTCAGCTTCAGCGAGGAAGACAGGCAGCTCCTCAAACCTGTTGTTCTTTTCGACGTACTCTGCAATAACGCCGACCGTAAGGGCAGTCATGTCTTCTTCGAGAAAACCACGCACAAACTGTTCGCCATCGACCACGGGATTTGTTTCCATGATGACAACAAACTGCGGACCGTGCTCTGGGATTTTAGCGGGCAAGCCATCCCCCATGATTTGCTCGCGGCGCTTGCCGGGATCGAGAGCCTGCTCCCGTCTCTGGAGCCTTATCTCTCCCCGCGCGAACTCTCCGCCCTCTGTGCCCGCGCCAACTTGATACGCAAAAGGGGAGTCTTCCCCCGCCAACCGCGCGACCGTCGCGCCATGCCCTGGCCGCCGTTATAAGAGTTTCAAGTGTCAGGTTCCAGGTGCCAGGCACTGCTACATGAAACCTGACACTTGAAACCTCGTACAGGAGCACCCATGCACTACAACCTTGCCCTCATCGGATTCGGAAATGTTGCCCGCGCGCTGGCACGGCTTTTGCTTCGGAAACAGGATCTGCTGAAATCCCAATATGATGTCACATTTTCATTCACAGGCGTAGCCACAGGGAGACATGGATTTGCAGTAAACCCAGATGGGCTTGATATTGAAGAAGCTCTCAGGCTGGTAGAAAGTGGAAAGTCCATCTCTTCACTTTCTACTTTTCAAATTGATGATTCCCTCTCAGTAATCAAACGCTCACAAGCCGACGTCATGTTCGAAAACTCTCCCGTGAACACGCAGACGGGTCAGCCCGCGCTCGATCACATCCGTGCGGCGCTGGAGCTTGGCACGCACGCCATCACTGCTAACAAAGGACCAGTTGTCCATGGCTACCGTGAACTGACCGCGCTCGCAAAATCAAAAGGGAAAGCCTTTGGCTTCGAATCGACGGTTTTGGGCGGCTCACCGGTATTCTCTGTCTTTCGCGAGACCTTCCCGCTTGCCGAGCTTTCCTCCTTTACAGGCATTTTGAATGCGACCACGAATATGATCCTTTCAAGGATGGAGAACGGCGAAGCCTACGAAGATGCGGTCAAGTATTGCCAGTCCATTGGCCTGGCGGAGACCGATCCCACAAACGACGTCGACGGCTGGGATGCGGCGATCAAGGTTGCCGCGCTCGTCACGGTCCTGATGGACGCTTCGCGGCCATTCACGCCGCAGCAGGTCAATCCCACCGGCATCCGCGATATCACGCCCGAAATGATCGCGCAAGCCAGGGCAGAAGGCAAACGCTATAAATTAGTTTGCTCGGTGGAAAAAACGGGGGATCAGATTCAAGCTCGTGTCGCGCCGGAACTCGTCGACGCCTCCTCACCGTTATATGGGATGATGAACTCGTCCACGGGCGTCACCTTCCGTACGGACGTGCTTCCCGATTATTCGATCACGGTCTCTGAACGCGAAGGCATGGCGGGCGGACCCATCGAAACGGCGTACGGTCTGTTTGCGGATTTTGTGAACACAGCACGCTCGGTCAAGCAGTAAATACATTGCACCATAATCTGGAGCCTATAAATGAACATCAAAGATGTAGCTTCCTATGCAGACCTCACCCAAGGCAAGATCAAGCACGTCACCTTTCGCATCCGCGTTAATTTTGCCACGCGCACGCTCGAAGTGGAGGCCACCTATCAGATGCAGGAACCTGTCCACGGTTCGCTGTATCTGGATTCCTTTAAGATCGATATTGAGGAGGCGCGTGCAAATGACCGCAAACTGGAATGGGACTTTGATGCCAGCGACGAGATCTTGGGAGAACGCCTGCACTTGAAAGGGCTGGAGGGCGACTTGTCCTTCACACTCACGTTCCGGACTTCGACCGAGGCGCGTGCCCTGCAGTGGCTCGAGACCAGCCAGACGGCTGGCGGAAGTCAGCCCTTCCTGTTCAGCCAGTGCCAGGCCATTCACGCTCGCAGTATTTTTCCCTGCCAGGATACGCCTTCAGTGCGGTTCACATATTCGGCGGAAGTGGAGGTGCCGCAGGGCTTGGTCGCGGCGATGGCGGCTGAGCAGGTTGGCGTTGAAGATGGAACGGGATCTGGTTACACTCTCTTTCGCTTCCGGATGCCGCAGCCCATTCCCTCCTATTTATTTGCTCTGGCAGTTGGCAATCTGGACTTCCGGGAACTGGGTCCGCGTACGGGTATCTATGCGGAGCCGGAAACCATCGAGGCGGCTGCCTGGGAATTTGCCGAGAACGAGCTCAAGATGGTCGAGGCGGAAAAGCTGCTCGGTCCGTATCTATGGGGAAGATACGACCTGCTTGTTTTACCGCCCTCTTTCCCGTACGGCGGGATGGAAAACCCGCGCCTCACCTTCCTGACGCCAACAGCCATTCTCGGAACGCGCGGTCACACCTCCCTGATCACGCACGAACTCGCCCATGCCTGGACGGGCAACCTGGTCACCAATGCCACCTGGCAGGATTTCTGGCTAAACGAAGGCTGGACCACCTATGCCGAGACGCGTATCACCGAGGTGCTGGAAGGCAAGGATGCCACTGACCTGCATCTGGCTTTCAACGAAAAGCAATTGATCGGAATTATGGAGCGCGTCGGCATGGATTCACCACAAACGTGCCTGAAACTGCCGGCGGATAGGGATGCCGATTCCTTCACGACCACCATCCCGTATTACAAAGGGTGTTTCTTCCTGCAGGAATGTGAATACGCGGTCGGGCGTGAACGTTTTGATGTTTTCATCCAGAAGTACATGGCAAGTTTTCAATTTCAGTCCCTGACCACCGAAGCCTTTCTTGATTTTTTGAAAGCAGAGCTCCCTGACGTTTTTGAAAAAGTGAATGTGCACAAATGGATCTACGAGCCAGGACTGCCGGAGGAGCGTCATCGACCAAAATCCCATTTGTATGAGGAAGTCCAGCGAGCTCTGGATCATTATGAGCAGGGCAGCAAGCCAACCAGAGAGCAAGTAGATGGCTGGCATCGTTATCAGATCCTGTCGTTCCTGCAGGGCTTGCCGCGCAAAATATCTGTTGAAGATTGCCAGTATTTTGACGACATCCTCGAGCTGGAAAAGAGGAACGATGTGGCGTTCTTCTCTTATTTCTATATGATTGCGATTGCCAGTGGATACGAGAAAATCCTGCCGCGCGTCGAGCAGTTCATGGGCAAGATCGGGCGCATGTTATATGTCCTGCCCCTGGTACGGATGATGATCGAGACGGAATGGTCGCGCGAGCACGTTCGCCCGCTGTTCGAACGCGTGCGTGACCACCACCACCAGATCACGGTCCATGCTATAGAAGGGATGTTGAAGAGAGCCAGGTTGTAAAGATCAGGCGCTTGATCTGTTCCGCCCGATCCGAAAATGCAGAGGCCAGCGCACCAGGCGCGTTTCTCTTTCGTCGCCCCAGGCGGCAAGCAGTTGTTGCCAGATCTCCTCAAGAGGGTGACGTCCCTTTTGCGATTTATATCGCTGCGTGGCAGACCAGCTATCCAGGAAGCCAGCCAACTGAATCAAGTTCCAGCTGATTTCCATTGCAAAGGAGGGCGGGGTGATCTCCTCAAAAGGGAAAGGTATCGTTTCGTATCTCTGTTCAAGGTAACGGATACGTTCCGGCCAATACTCACCGACGATGTCGCTGTAATAATGCCAGATCAACGAATCGATCTCGGTGGAAATCTCCACAGAGTTGTAGGTCCATGCGGCGAGGATGCCATTGGGTTTGAGCACGCGCTTCACTTCGCGATAAAACTCATCGAAGTTGAACCAGTGGATGGCAACCGCCACCGTCACCAGGTCCACGCTCGAATCAGCAAGCGAGACGTGTTCGGCAGGTTCGACGTGGTAAGCAACTTTCTCATGTGGATATGCAAGACTGGTTTGTTCCGCGCTGGCATCGGTCGCATGGACGTTATCGAAGTACATTGCCAGCCCCAGCGCGGCTTGCCCGTTGCCGGTGCCGCAATCCCAGGCAAGTGAGCGCCCGGGCGCAAGGGAGGCGAGGTAGGCGTAAATTTCAGCCGGATACTGCGGGCGATATTTCGCATACAGCTGGGATTGTTGCGAAAAATGATCTTCAAAGTTAAGCGGTTTGCTGAGCTCGGACATAGTATTCCCTGCTAAGAATCTATTTGCTCCACTGCGAAACGCAGCGCCCAAAAATGTTCCACCAGATCTGCCAGTTGATAGTGTGCATTTAATCCGCTGGGGTTGGGCAGGACCCAGACAATGGCATTTGCCAGCGACTCAGACTGCCTGCCGAGCGTGGCAGCTTTTTGTGCAAATGCCGTACGGTAGGCGCCGATGCCCAACACCGCGACGACCTTTGGCTGGTAACGCTTCACTTTTGCGTTCAGGCGGCGGCGTCCCGCTACCAGTTCTTCCGGCATTACCTCGTCTGCTGTGGCAGTCGCACGTCTAACGAGATTCGTGATTCCGTAGTCATACGTCAACAACTCATGCTCTTCGCTGGGATGGAGCAAACGCGGCGTGAACCCTGCCTGGTGCAATGTGGGCCAGAAGCGGTTGCCGGGACGCGCGAAGTGGTGACCCGTCGCGCCCGAGTACAATCCGGGATTGATCCCGCAGAACAATACGCGTAGATCCGGCGCGATCACGTCGCGGACGGTCTTATCCTGGGCGGCGAGCAGGTCGGCGCGCGTGGGTTTGGTAAAGGGTTTCATTTCTCAAAGAACTTTTGATACGTCACCCCATCGAGTTTATCCTCATAATACCGCGGCATAATATAACCGACTTGATAGCCCATTGCTTCATAGAAGTTTCGCCCGCCCGTGTTTGTTGTGGGGGTATCCACATAGATGCCGCGCGTCTGCTTTGATCTGGCAAATTTCTCCGCGCGAGCCACCAGCGCTGATGCCACTCCCTGGCGGTGTAACTCAGGATGAACCGCCAGCCCATGGATTTGACAGAGCTGGTTCCAGGCATAATACTGGACGTAGAGAAAACCGACGGCTCCTGCCTCCGTCGCTGCGACGTATACCCCGTAATTATTCTTATCCTGTGAAAGGTTGTGCATATTCTGTTCGGCAGCAACGATATACTGTTCTGCCCAGCCAACCCTGGCCAGTATCTGGCGGATGGACGTCCGGTGCTCAGGAGAGTAATCGAGGATCGTTATGGCGTGGTCCATGATCATTTCAATAGATCCCTACACTCGTCCAATTCCAAAATATCCAGCTTCACGCCGTGCGATTCGAGGAATGTTCGCGAGACCTCATAGCCTTCCCATGTTGCCCCCACAATGATCCTTGGAATCCCCAGCATCACAACTGGTCCCGCGCACATGATGCATGGAAAAGCACTGGCATACATAATCGTATCGGCGTACGTGTTTTGCAAACCCGCCGCGCGGATCACCTCCATCTCGGCGTGGCTAGTAGGGTCATTGTTCGTATTCATGTGGTTTCGCCCCCTGGCGATGATCTCTCCCTTGCGCACTAACACGGAGCCGTAAGGAAAATCTCCTGCCGCCTGCGCGGCTCTTGCTTCTTCAATGGCAGTCTGCATATATGGGTCCATGGAAGTCAGTCCCTTTTATGAACAGCGAAACGGGTAAAATAGTTCAGAGTCAATTTTAGTATAGCATGTCCGCCAGGTAGATTCGGCGCTGCTGCCGGGAGAGTTGAATGCCGATCACGAAGCAACGTACCCTTGATTATGTGGACCTCGAGTGGGGAACGTACGTCGAACGGTTCCATCGCCTGCCAAAAGAGGAACAGAGTCAGCGCGTCCAAAAGATGGGCTATGAATCTCTGCGCGATCTGCTAGCGCACGTCCTGGCCTGGTGGGAGGAAGCCATGGGCATTATCCTTGCCATTGCGCAGGAACGACCGTTCGAGCGGAAGAAATATGATTTCGATGTCTTCGATGCGGAAGCCGTCGCCAGGTACAAGTCCTGGGATGAGAACGAGTTCATGGCTCATTTTGAGAACACGCGCCAGAAAATGAGAGAGGATCTGAAATCCCTGAATGAGTCGGTCTTCGAAAACCGGCGCGTGAGAGCCTGGCTGCAGATGGTCATCCTGAACCACGCACGTGAACATCTTGCCACAGTAAGCTGCTTCCTCGTTGTGGATATGCTGGAGAATGACTGGGCGACATACGTGGAGGATTTTCAGCGACTTGCGCCTGAAATACAAGCAGAGTTTTTATCGAACCAGGGATTTGAGAACTTGCATGATCTGCTTGCACATATCATCGGCTGGTGGGAGGAGGGTGCCCGGATTATCAATGGGATTCTCGACAGCCCGTCGTTTACGTGGGAGGATTATGAAGTCGATTCGTTCAACCTCGAGTTGACGAAAAAGTTTTCAACCTGGTCCGACGATGATCTGTTCAAGCATTACGAGAGTCTGCGTCTGGCGCTGATCGATCTGGTGGAGCGGCTGCCAGAGGATGCCTTTCTAAATAAGGATATCGAAAGCTGGCTTGCCGCCGATGTGGTGGAACACTATGATGAACACCCAATCCCTGTATAAGTCATGAAGGAACATATCGTTTATCTCGCGCTGGGTTCCAATCTCGACGACCGCCTTGAAAACTTAAAGCAGGCGATCGCCGCGCTTACGCCGCAAATGGAAGTCAAGGCAAAGTCACAGGTCTATGAGACTCCCCCATGGGGATATAAAGACCAGCCGAAATTCCTAAACCAGGTCATTAAGGTTAAAACCTACCTGGATCCAGAATCGTTATTGAAACATCTCAAACGGCTGGAAGTTGCGCTGGGCAGAAAACCCTCTGTTCCCAACGGACCGCGATTGATCGATATCGACATCCTTTTTTATGATGACCTGGTGCTGGAAAAACCGTCGCTGGTGATCCCTCACCCGCGCCTGCATGAGCGCGGATTTGTGCTCCTGCCATTGATGGATATTGCTCCAGACCTGGTGCACCCCGTCCATAAAAAAAGTGTCCGTGATATGCTGGCACAAGCTAATGTCGAGGGGATCGAGAAGTTTGCATAAGATATAATCTCTTTGGAGGAACTGACATGAATGAAATCAAACCGCTCAATTGGACTCCGAAGCCCGGTGTTGGCTTTATCGTTGTCCGCCGCGACGATGGCGGCATGACGTTAACATTTACCGATCTGTCTGACGCGACTCTGAACGAATGGCGCGATTTTGCGATGGAGCATTTGCTGGGCGTTGACCGCCGTACCCGCAACCTGTACGATCTGCGAGCCGTTCAGGATATTCCTGAAAAGGCGATTCGCATGGCAGTAGAAGCGAACAGTGACCCCTCGGCGCGTAACATCCGAGTGGCGGTTGTCGTAGCCGATGAACGGGTTGCCGAGGCGATCCGCGATGTTGCCGCGCGGGCGCTGCCGGCTTCTGCCTCGGCGATGAAGATCTTCTCGGATCTTGACGAAGCCGACGCCTGGCTGGCGCGCCCGCTGGATCAAATACCCTGACCGTCATTGCGAGACCGAAGTGCAGGTGGGAACGCAGTTGAAGCGCTGGGAAACAGGTATACAAGTAAACACGTACCAGATGAAGTCGGACACCTTGCAGGTTGGTAACCACACATTTACATGGGGGAGCAAAACCTATGTGATGGGTATCCTCAATATCACGCCAGATTCGTTTTCGGGGGATGGCATCCTCACAAAATCGGATACGGTTCAAGCAGCAGTCCGGCAAGCCAAAGAATTCCTCTCTTACGGCGCAGACATTCTCGATGTGGGCGGCGAGTCAACACGCCCTGGCTCGGATCCCGTGGAGGCTGAGGAAGAAAGGGAGCGGGTCATCCCTGTCATCGAAGCAATCACACAAGAATTTCCCGATGCATTAATTTCAATCGATACCTACAAAGCGGAAGTTGCCGAAGCCGCGTTCAAAGCGGGCGCGCAAATCCTCAACGACATCTGGGCACTGCGCGCGGACCCGAAGCTGGCTTCCCTTGCCGCGGCGTTGCGCGCTCCTGTGATCCTGATGCACAACCGCAGCAACCCTGCCAGCGTGGAAGTCCGTGCACGGTTGGGTAACGCCTACAGCGGATCTACGTACGAGAATCTACTGGAAGATGTAAAGCGCGAACTGCTCACAAGCGTGGGGCTGGCAACAAAAGCCGGGATCAAGGAATCGCACATCATTCTCGACCCGGGCATCGGCTTTGGCAAGACACGTGAGCATAATCTCGAGCTGATCAACCGGCTCGACGAAGTCCGCGCCCTGGGGTTTCCAATCCTGTTAGGTCCATCCCGAAAATCGTTCATTGGGTTTACACTCGACCTGCCCGCCGACCAGCGCCTGGAAGGCACCGCCGCGACGGTTGCCGTGGGTATTGCACGCGGTGCAGCCATTATCCGTGTCCATGACGGAACGGAGATGGCGCGCGTGGCTAAAATGACGGATGCAATTGGGAGGAGATAACATTGGTGGATGTAG
>JAICQC010000154.1 GCA_025938055.1 Anaerolineales bacterium
ATCTCTATCAATGGATTCTTTCCTATCTTCCCTAAAAAGGGAATATTCATTAACTGTTGGATAGTTTAAGGTGATAGTCAGGGGGATTGATGTAGAATCCTTTGCATAACAGAAAAGCATTATAAAAAATCTTTAAGGTAAAGTCAATTTAACATATCTTAAAAGTGCCATGATAATAAGAACAGTTCTCCTATTGCCAAAGGTTGAGGTAAGGAATGAAAGAACCTTTCAAATTATTTGACTACCTAAATAGAGCTAAACTCCCTCAGAGAGATAGGTTTATTCTCTATCTGCTGGGAATGATAGTTCTAATTATCAATAGTCTTACCGGGCTAGTATTGGTAAAAGAGCTACCTAGTTTACTGGAATGGGTTCTTACTGAGATATTTAAGTTATTATGAATAGTAGACCCACTTATAGGTATGGGATACTTTGATGTAGTAGCAGCTTCAGAAAGGTTTTAGACGATTCTAGGGTTATAGACTTGAATTAGATACTTTTGAAAACAAGAACCCCTCCTAAAAGAGGGATTCTTGTTAGTCTTCACTGTCACGCTACCCACAGGGCGCTCACCTGCACTGCGTGCATGCGCACACCTGCCCTGGCGGGCGGTGCCAGGGAGTGTCGCAGCCAGCGTGACCTACTTTTCTTCATCCTCATCAAGTTCCGTCAATTTATCGTCCGGGTCGAAGGCTAGCAAGTCGAAACGTTCGAGGTCTTCGGTAAAAGCCAGGTTATCCAGCGCCTCTTCGAGAAACGCGATCTGCTCGTCGTCTTCGAGCTGGTCAAGCAGGTTTTCGAGATAGGTACGCACGTCCTCGCCGCCGATCTGTGAAAGCGACCAGATAATTGCACTGAGAATATCAGCATCTTCCTCTTCGCCAAGCAGCTTGAGCAAAATAGGGCGCGCAGCCTGTAGCGAAAGCTCCCCCGCTGCCTGGACCGCGGCTTTACGGATGCGATCATCCACATGGATCAGCGAGCGCGTGACCGCATCGGTCCAGCGCTCATCGGCGGAACGCCCCATCGCCACGAGAGAACTCGCCTGCCAGGCAGGGTCTTCACGATGGAACGCGGATTCGATCAACGTCGAGACTTCGAGCCGTGAGGAATAACCGAGCGATTCCAGCGCCGTGCGTCGTACGCGGACGTTGTCCTCACTCGCGGCAGAGGCCAGCAAAGCATCCTCCACCTGATGATAGATATTATCAGGAATCTCCTCCAGCTCGCCCAGATCGACAAACAGGTTGAGCGCATTCGCAGCTTCGACACGGACATTGAGGTCCGGATCGTTCTTGAGCATATCCAGATACGAAGGAACCACCTTCGGGTCTTCGTATTCGTCCAGCAGACGGATGGCACGCGTCCGCACTTCGGGTTCGGGATCGGTTAGGAGGGCGAGGGCAAAATCGTCGAACGAGACGAGGGTATCTGTCTCAGCCAGGGCATCGAGCTCTTCGAGCAGAGTCAGCTTCCGGCTGGGGTTGACGCGGGGCCATGCATCCAGGAGAGTCTTAAGCTCAAGAGTCCCGATATCCGAAAATTCCTGAAGGTAGCGCCGCGGAAAGTCCTTGCGGTCTTCCAGCAAAGCATCCAACACACTTTGAAACGAGGTGGAAGTAGTATTCGTATTCATTTAGGGAATTGTCACATTGATGGGATCGACAAAATCCATCACGTTGATATAGATCATGAGCAGGAGCAGGAACGCCATGCCCATGCCATGCACAAGGTTCTCCACCTGCGGCGAGACGCGCCGGCGGAAGATCAACTCGGGCAGGATGAAGAGGATGCGCCCGCCATCGAGCGCCGGGAACGGGAACAGGTTGAAGAGCCCAAGACTAATGGAAAGCGAGGCAATCAACTCGAGCGTGCGCACCGGCTGATCGATCGGGTCGGTGGATGGGGTCGCAGTGGTGCTTGCCTCCACATCATGGCTCACCGTCTGCTCGAGGATGTCATAAATACCTTTGAGTCCCACGAAGCGGCTCTGTTCGGCATCCAGCGTGCCGCGGATCATTTGGGCAGGCAGGGAAATAATAGTGCGGATGTTGAAGTATGTATAACGCGCACCGAGGCTCAACGTTTCGACCGGCGACGTGGGCTGCTTGAATGGAACGCCGAGCCCAACGCCGATCATGACCCGCTCCTCTCCTTCGTTCATCTGCGGCGTGGTGATCAGTTCGAGCTGCTCTCCACTACGGTCCACCAGAAAGGTCACCGGCTTGTTCGCATGCGCATCGACGATCAGGCGCAGGTCATCGTAGGTTTGGATCGCCTGTCCGTTGCCGCTGATGAAAATATCTCCACTCTCAAAGCCAGCCTGGGCAGCGGGACTGCCCTCGACGACGGAAGAGACCAGCACACGCGTGGCATCCGGCACGCCCACACGTCCAAAGATGATGCTGTAGATCAGCACAGCCGCGAGCAGGTTCATCAGGGGACCCGCAAACAGGACCGCCAGTCGCTGCCACGGGCTCGCAGCCGCCAACCCGCCCGGGACGCTGGGATCATTCTCACCTTTTGGGCGCACAAATCCGCCGAGCGGAAGCCAGTTGAGGGTAAAGCGTGTGCCGGGGTGTACTTCTGTCACAACATCAATGAGTTCCATCTCGCCGCGTGTTTTCCCGGCTTTGATTAGTTTCCCTGAAGACACCTGGCCCGGGTTACTCTGCGACTGTACGACATTGCCGTTCTGATCCACGTAATAGTCGCCAGATGCAACGCTGGAGCGATGACCGCGTTTTGGGTCATCGGATCTCGTCACCTCGATGGAACGCATGACCAGACGATCATCGACGCGATCAACCGTGATCTTTACCGGGTTATCAATCATTTCATTCCAATGTACAGGCAATTTGAAATTAAAAGGGATGTCTACTCTTCCGGCATCGTCCAGAAGAACATGACCCTTATTCGTCCAAAGAGTGACAGCTCCCGGCGTAGGCAAACCAACGCCAAATTCTTCCACTTCAACCTTTGCCCAGCGCGCAACAATATAATGACCAAATTCATGGATCAAAACCAAGCCGCCGAAGGCAAGGATAAATACCAACCAGGTTAAAATCGTTTCGTTCATAGTTCTGCCTTTGTTCTACCTTTTCGCAAGCATTTCAACTTTGCTCAACGAGAGCATTATATCGTTTTTTAAATGGACGCCGTAGAAAGTAAGATTTTTCTAATAACACTCATACATGGCGGTTACAATGCGTTACAGAGACCCTGCCCAGGTGATGCCAATTCAGTGTAACGATGCTGAAACCGTTTGCAATCCATCTCCACTCCCACCTCTCAAGGAGTAGATCAAGAATGAGTGATTCCTGTATTTTCTGCAAGATCGTTTCTAAGGAAGCCAGCGCCGAAATTGTTTATCGCGATGAACAGGCAACCGCCTTCCGGGACATGCATCCCGTCGCGCCTACTCACATCCTGATCGTACCGAACCAGCACATCGAATCGGTCGGCACGCTGGAAGTGGAAGATGAACCGTTGATGGGATACCTCTTCACGGTGGCGCGCAAGCTCGCGGAAGAGGAAGGAATTTCAAAAGGAGGCTACCGCCTGATCACCAATACGGGCGCAAACGGCGGACAGACGGTATTCCATCTACACGTGCATTTAATCGGGGGACAGAGGATGCGCCATCCAATGGGCTGAACCCATCAGCGCTTCATCAGCGGACTGCCCTTGAGCTTGCTCTTGGGCTGACCAGAACGATAGGCGTAATATCCCAACCCGGCGCCTCCCAGCAGCAGGAGAAAGCCGAAAATTCCCAGAATGGATGAGCGGCTGCCTTCCTGCGGATCGGTCGTCTCGCTGACGGTGATCGTCTTGGATTGCGCGCCGAAATCAACAGAAGCGCGGTCGCCGGCTTTCACGGTCAGGGTATAGCTCACCAGCATCGTCGGGTTGTAGGCATCTGGCACCGCCATACTGACGTTGTACTCTCCACTTGGGACGTCTATAAAACAGGCGCGGATCGGTTCGAGCAGATCGGGGTCAACGGCAGAGGAGGTCTCCAGCGTTTCCGAATAAGAGCCGTTCAAATTAGTGAGGCTGACCGCACCGCCATCGATGCCGAACTCCGTCTCCTGACGCATGGCGTCGCCGTTGACATCGTCGAACAGCAGCACACAGACTTCCGTCGTCCCGCTGACCGGCGTGGCCGTGACGGTGGGAGGCGGCAGTGTAGGAGCGGGTCCGGCAGTCGGCTCCTCTGCCGCGGCAAGACCAACTACCACCTGCTGCCCGATCGCCAGCGTGCAATTCTCGTCCAGGCGGGTGTTGAACTGGCGTAATTGCTGAACGGTGATCCCGTGCAGCAGCGCAACCTGCAGGCAGCTATCGCCCTCGACGATCGTATACAGGATGCGTCCATCAGGACCAGGCGTGGCAGTGAGAAACTGTGCCTGTGGCGCGGCATGGGCTTCGCTTAAACCATGGAAGGGCAGAGTAAGACCGAGAAGGAATAAGAAAAGAACGATCAGACAAAGAAACAGAGGAAAACGAGCTTTCATTGGCGAAAATTATATCAAGAATACATTAAGGGCGACCTGCCAGGATTGCCCGCGATACTGCATCAACCATCACAGCTACGTTGCATACATCTTCCTGATCTCGGGCAGGAAATAGTCATCGAAGAACGCGTCGGCGTCGTAGTCGGGTTCCCAGCCCCAGTCGGCGCGTGCCAGAGAGTCATCCACATCTTCGGGCCACGAATCCACGATTCCCTGGCGAGGCGGGTTCGGCTCGAAGGTGATCTGCGCACCGGGGAAGGCTTGCATCGCCCGGTCACGGAACTCACCAGCCGTCAGAGCAAACGCAGCGATATTGTAGACCTGATAATTCAGCTTTTCGCGCGGCACGTCCGCCAGCATCAACAGGGATTTGATCGCGTCAGGCATCGCCATAAAGGAGATTTTTGTATCTTCGCGAACAAAGCAGGAATAGGGCTTTCCCTGCGCCGCGGCGTGCAGCATCTCGGGACCGTAATCGCTCGTCCCGCCGCTAGGGAGCGTAAAGGCAGAGATCAAGCCCGGGAAACGGATGGCGCGAAAGTCGAGCATGTGAGGCGGGTTTTCATCCAGGTGTTTTTGACCGTAATACAGGCTGTAATACGTGCCCAGCTTCTCGCAGTACAGTTTGTTGCATCCATACATGGTATGAGGCAGATTATATTCGTCCTCGCGCACACACTTCGCTGCCTTCTTCGTCGCGAGGTCGGGCATCCCGTAGGTGGCGATCGAGCTCGGGAACATGAACTTGACCGACTTGTGATATTTCTCCGAACGATATGCCGCCAGCATCAATAACTGCATGGTACCTTCCACATTGATACGGTGCGCGTCCTCGCTCGAGACCTCTGCTTTGGATGAAAGCGAGGCTGCCAGATGAAAGATAATGTCGAAATCGTAATCGTAAAATGTTTTGATCTTGTACACCAGATCCCCCTGGGCGTGCTCTACTGCGATGGGTTTGATGTTATCGGGTAAGGGTGAGAGGTCCGCGGTAACGATGCGATAGCCTCCCTGTTTTGCCAACCGCTGGACAAGAGCCTGACCTATCTCGCCACATGCACCTGTCACGAGCACTACTTTTTCGGTCATAGGGTCTCCTCATGTGCTACAAATGCGCATGATTCAGGTTAACTGAATTATTTGCGAGTGGTCATTCCGAGGTATTGTCAGCATCAGGTACAATCAGATTCCGACATGAATGTTTGCGAGGTAATTTTACAACACCTTGCAAAAGTTGCCTTATGAAGATTGTCATTATTCTTTTATGAAAGTATTTCGCATCCTCTTCCTTCTGTGGGGGCTCCTCCTGGCTGCCTGTATGCCCATGGATCTGGCGGCGCCCACACAGACTCCTCTCCCAACAGAAACCGCGATGCCCACGGAGACGATCGTCTGGTTCCCACCCTCCGCGACGCCCACGCGGCTTGCTCTTCCCACCTATACCGGGACGCCGGACATGAATCCTGGCATTGGGCAGGCGATACTCGAAGATGATTTTACAAATGAAGAGAACTGGGATGTAGCAGTGTCAGACACTGCCAGCGCTGCCATCAGTAATAATCGTCTTGCGCTCTCGGTGAACCCCGAGTATTACGTTGCAAGTATGAGGCGTGAGCTCACGGTCAGCGACTTTTACGCGGAGATCACAGCCCGCCCGAGCCTATGCCGCGGCGAAGACAATTACGGGATGGTTGTACGCGGTGTGGGCAGTTCCTTCTACCGCTTTGTGCTCGCCTGCAATGGTCAGGTCCGCGCCGAGCGCATCAGCGGCGGCACCCGGCTCTCCATCCATGACCCCGTACCAAGCGGAGATGCGCCGGGCGCGCCGGGCGAGGTGCGTATCGGCGTCTGGGCAGTCGGGAGCGAGATGAGGTTGTTCCTTAACGGGCGCTATCAATTTAGCGTGACGGAAGGGACATTCCCCAGCGGCGGGCTGGGAGTGTTTGTCCGTTCGGCAGGTACGACACCGGTGACGGTCACGTTCTCAGATTTGGCGGTATACGATGTGAATTACACTTTACCGACAAAAACGCCAATACCAACACCTTGATGATTTTCGATGCTTCGACCTTGCCCAGCACAGGTTTTCGATTTACGATTAACCTATGGCATCAAACAAACTGAACGATCTCGATTCCAAGCGCTGGCTGAAATTCCAGAAATCATGGTTTATCCATAACCCTCCCCCGCGCAAGAAGGGCGTGCTGGTCCATCCCGCCAAATTCCCCGAGACGCTGGCGAAGGAATTCATTGAGTTCTTTACCAAACGAGGAGAGAGCGTCCTCGACCCCATGGCAGGGACAGGATCAACTCTTGTCGCGGCATTACGTGCAGGACGAAACTCATACGGCATCGAGCTGAATCCAAAATATGCAGAGATTGCAAAGCACATCATCGAAGAGGAACGTGCCGCACTTGGAGACATAGTCTCTAATCTCCACTCTCTCATCATCAATGGCGACGCCGCTCAAATTACCAATTATCGCGAAGCATCTCCGTGGGACCAATTACCGCTGATCGACTATGTGTTGACCTCCCCTCCCTACTGGGATATGCTCCACGCCAGAGGGGCAGCGACTCAAAAGAAGCGCCGCGCCTCCGAAGAGCTGGATGTCCATTATTCAGAGGACCCCAACGATCTGGGGAACATCCGTGATTACGAAGAGTTCCTTGAAAAGCTGGTGAATATTTACAAGGGACTGAAGCCGTTGTTATGCGAGAAAGCCTATCTTACGATCATCGTAAAAAATGTAAAAAAGGGTGGGAAGATCTATCCATTGGCATGGGACATCGCCCGCGAGCTAGGAAAAACATATACCTTGAAGGACGAAAAGATCTGGGTACAGGATAACCAGCGCCTGGCGCCATTCGGGTTAGGTTCCGCGTGGGTGAGTAATACGTTTCATCACTATTGTTTACAGTTCAGGAATGAATAAGTCTTTTTAGGAATAGAGTATGGATCAAAAACCTCAAGTTGGGACAGCGATCATTATCACAAGAGATAACAAAGTGCTTCTTATGAAGCGCAAGGGACTGCATGGGCACGGAACCTGGTCCACGCCGGGCGGGCATCTGGATTTCGGCGAGATGCCTGAAGAAGGCGCGGCGCGCGAGGCAAAGGAAGAGATGGGAGTGGATGTTACTGACATCCGCTTTCGTGCCGTGACCAATGATCTATTCGAGGCGGAAGGAAAACACTACATCACACTCTGGTTCGATGCGAAATCCACGGATGAGCCAACAATTGCCGCCGAACGCGAGGTAGAAGAGATCGGCTGGTTTGCATGGGACGCACTGCCGCAGCCGCTATTCCTGCCATTGGAAAACCTGGTCAAAGAGAATAGCTACCCACCGAAGTAATCAAAAGCCTTGCGAAGGCTGCCCGTAGAGCCACATGCTTACCGCCTCTGACGTTCTCCACCTCCCGTACACACCCGACCTCACGGAAGGCGGGATTGCCTACGCGCTCCATTCCATTCCTTATACGTACAACCGTACATCCTCGGCGGTTTATGATCGGCTTCGACGCGTGGTGACGGGAGCAATCGTTCAGCTTGCGTTCCGGCGTTATCTCTCGAATCAGAAGATCTCCTTCGAGGTGAGGGGCGCGCTGCCGTTCACCGAACATGAGCGCTACGATGTGACGCTTGGCGGGCGGCGATGTGATATGCAATCCTTTCTGATCAGTCGCCGCGAACAGGTCGCGCAGATTCAACGTAATCCGCAAGCCCTGTTAAATGCTCCGGCGCTTGTTGCCTCGGACCAGCACGCGGGCGAAGGACATTCGCAGCATGACCTGTATCTCTTCGCGTTTGTGCTGGGGCGGGTTGCAACGTCACAGGCTGATATGCAAAAAGCAATCGAGACGAAACAACCCCATTACTTCATTCATGTGATGCCCGATGCATGGAACCGCCCATCGAAGTGGAATCCGCTCGGGAGGCTGGTGGTGAAGTCTGATTCAGAGCAGAGTCAAACGATCGAAATCGGCGGGCAGGTTGAGGGGCGCGAGATGAGTTCCTACACTGTGGATCTCCCGCCACGGGGGCGCGTCCAGGTCGAAAGCGCATTCTTTTCGCTGTCTTATGTACACATCAACTCCGCGCCGGATGCACGGATCGGCATCCATAGCCCGGTCCGCAAGGAAACGCATATTATCAGCGCACAGGACTGGGGTAACATTTGGGTGTACGGTATGGACGTGTTGCTGGCGGGATTTATCACCCGCGCAGAATTCAGTCGGCGGGCAGGTTTTGTTCAGGCTGGCTCACATGTCTTTCAGTACGACCATACCCACGTAAAGAGCCTGGCTGTGCCGGTTTCTGATCTTAAGCCGTTCTCTGAGCTTTTGAGCAGATAAAGGGCTGGTCGTCCGGGACGATCGTTTGAAGCGAAGTAGGAAACGATAGATGAAGCTAAAGCGAATTTCTTTTGGAATTTTGGCATTATCCCTGCTGGCATGCAACTTTGTGACACAGATGGTCTACCCCCCGACTGCTACACCGACGGCGACCGCCACGGCGACCGCCTCACCCACTCCGACTCCTGTACCGCTGGTGCCGGCATTTATCCCACCCGAATGCACAACTATTCCTGTGGCAACTATTCCGCCTGAACAGGCGATACAGGCTACACCAGAATTTCAGATCACTGAAATTCCCCAGGATGAGCAGCTCAGTATCTTCAGAGAGATGGGGGATATTGTGGAAGATATTTACGTTTACCCGGACTATAACGGGAAGGATTGGAATGAGATCGAAACAAGGTATCAGGGCAGAGTCGAGGCTGGGCTGGACACCCAGACGTTTTACAGCGAAATGGATTCCATGATCGATGAACTGGGCGATGAGCATTCGTTTTTCCTCTCTCCCCTTGAAGTGGCGGAGTCCGAGGCAGAACTGCGTGGTGACATAGAATTTGTGGGTGTGGGCATTTATGGGCAGCCCGATTTCGAGCGCGAACGTCTCATCGTGGTTTCGACCTTTCCCGGGTCGCCCGCCGAGTTTGGAAGGATCCAGCATCACGACAGCATCCTGTTCGTGGACGGACAGTCGATCCGGGAGGAGATGGGCAATCTTCTGCGCGGACCTCAATGCTCCGCGGTCGTGCTGACGGTGCAATCTCCCGGCGAAGCACCGCGTGATGTAATGCTCATGCGCTATTCCATTCAGGGAAACATCCCCATTGATGCGCGTCTCGTCGCGACCACAGACGGTTCGAAGATCGGCTACATCTTCATCCCTTCCTTTTTCGATGAAACCCTCCCGCAGCAGATCAGCAACGCGTTGAATGAGTTCGGCCCACTGGATGGCTTGATCCTGGACCTGCGCAT
>JAICQC010000371.1 GCA_025938055.1 Anaerolineales bacterium
ACAGTGCCTGCCTGGACGAACAGGGTTCGTAAGTCATCTTCTGTGGTCGAATATGATAGATTTCCGACATATAATTTGGATTCCATTTTTCTCCTAATCTTTACGCCTGCGGTAACAGGCGTCTGATAAATCAGGCGTGGATGAACTCAAAAAGAGATACATCAAACCCTGTGACGGTCAAGTCAGTATATCACAGCAGCCCCCATCTCCGCTTCTGCGATAGGACGCACGCATAGTGACGTTCGACTGCATGGCTCAGGGGCATCAGGTGTATAATAAGCATGCAGGTTACGTCATTCAGCAGAAAGAAGTAACCATTTAGTGTAAATGGCTTCTAAAAGCAACAACAATAAGACCCAGCAATCCCCCCCCGCAGCCCAACGAAAACCGAGAAAGACGAACAAAGTAAACCTTCATGCCGCTAAAAACGAAGAAATAACGATCGTTGGTATTGGCGCGTCCGCCGGCGGACTGAAAGCATTACAGGAATTTTTTGAAGCCCTGCCAAGCAATACTGGCCTGGCGTATGTCGTCATCACCCACCTGCATCCGGAACATGAGAGCTACTTGGCAGAGCTGTTACAAAGACACACGCACATGCCTGTGCAGCAGGTAACCGGTTTGGTCTCGGCAGAACGAGATCATGTGTATGTCATTCCTCCCAACCGGGAGCTGGTCATGCAAGACAGTCACATCGATATCACCGAGTTCAAGGAACCGCGCGGGCAGCGTGCGCCGGTTGATTATTTCTTCCGCAGCCTGGCACGCGGACATCCTAATTCGGTCGGAATCATCCTTTCGGGCGGAGGAACCGATGGCGCGGTGGGGGTCAAGGCAATCAAGGAAGATGGTGGACTGCTCATGGTCCAGCATCCCGGCGAGGCGGAGTACGATAGTATGCCGCGCGCGGCGATCGCCACCGGTCTGGCAGATGTAGTGCTCCCTGTAAAGGAACTTGCGCAGAAGCTGGTGCAATTTACCAGGTTTGCTCCACCCCTGCCGTCCAATGCAGAGGAACTCACTGAACAGCAGCTGGAATTGGTGCGGCGCATCATTGCCCACGTCCATGCCCGCACAGGGCATGACTTCAGCCAGTATAAACGCGCCACACTTCTGCGCCGCATCCAGCGGCGGATGCAGATTTATGGCGTTTCCACCCTGGAAACCTACCTGGAGACGCTGCGACAAAATCCCACGGAAGCAACGGCGTTATTCAACGATCTCCTGATCGGCGTGACCAGTTTCTTTCGAGACCGCGAATCGTGGGTGAAACTGGCAATGGATGTGATCCCTAGGATCATTCTTAAACAGGAAAACGCCGAAACCGTGCGCGCCTGGACAATTGGTTGTTCCACCGGGGAGGAAGCCTACGGATTGGCGATCCTGTTATTTGAGGCTTTCGACAAGCTGGAGACTCGCCCGCAGGTACAGATCTTCGCCTCGGACCTCGATGAGAATTCGATCCGGCGGGCCCGCGAAGGACTGTATCCTGCAGCCATTGAGGCAGACGTCAGTCCCGAGCGGCTGGCGCGGTTCTTCACACGGCAAGGAGATCATTATCGCGTGCGCCGCGAAGTACGCGACGTGGTCCTGTTCACCCATCACAGCGTGCTACGCGATGCCCCCTTCTCACGACTGGATCTGATTACCTGCCGAAACCTGCTGATCTACCTGGAACGTGACATACAGGCGACCGTTTTCGATGTCTTCCATTACTCCTTAAGATCCAACGGCTATCTCTTTCTGGGTGGCGCGGAATCCATTGAAGCGACGCACGAGCTGTTTCAAACGATAGATAGGACCCATCGTATCTACCGGGCCAAGCCGCGGAACCCTGGGCAGCTACATATCCCCGTTCTGCCACTGGCTATAAGAACTCCCACCTATGCGGAGACGTACAGCGGGGCGCATGTGCCACGCCTACACTCAACGGCGGACACTGAGCGTCTGTCTGACGAGCACGCAATGGCCCTGGAAAGGCATGCGCCGCCCAGCGTTTTGATCAATGACAAGTACATGATTCTGCACGTCTCCGAGACGGCAGGGCGTTACCTCATCCAGCCTAGCGGACCTATTACCACCGACCTGCTAAGGCTCGTGCGCCCAGAACTGCAATTGGAGCTGCGCACCTCGCTACTGCGCGTTTTTGAAGGGGATGAGGCGATTCTCACTCAGCCCATCCTCGTTCAATTCAACGGGCATGCACACGCGGTCATCCTTTCTATTCAACCACGCACCGCTACCGCCGGAAAAGACGAAAAACAAGAGAAACAGGCATTGGTGTTCTTTCTGGAAGACAGCGAGGTGGCAACCCTTCAGCCAGCGCAAGAGAAGAGTGAAACGCACAAAAATGCACTGGTACGAGAACTGGAACGTGAAGTGCGACGCCTGCGTAAACAACTCCAGGCCAGCATTGAGGGACATGAAATTTCCAACGAAGAACTGAAGGCTTCCAACGAAGAACTGCAATCGATCAATGAGGAGTACCGATCTGCCACCGAGGAACTGGAGACCAGCAAGGAGGAACTGCAGTCCGTTAATGAGGAGCTGTTGACCGTCAACAACGAGCTGAAGGTTAAGTTCGATGAGGTTTCGCGCGCCCATACGGATCTACAGAACCTGATGAATGCCACGGAAATTGCCACGCTCTTCCTGGATCGTGAGTTCCGCATCCGTCACTACACACCTAGCATGCGTGAGCTCTTTAATATCATGCCGGGCGATAGGGGCCGACCGATCAAACATCTTACGCACAGACTGCAGTATACACAGTTTTTCGAGGATGCCGAAACAGTTTTACGCACCCTCATACCGGTAGAACGCGAAGTTCAGGGGGAAAATGGCGGATGGTTTCTGTTGCGCATGCGACCCTACCGCACACTGGAAGATCGTATCGAAGGCGTAATCTTTACTCTTGTGGAGATTACGCGCCTTAAAGAAGGGGAGCAGCAGCGGGCACAACTGAGCGCTACGCTGGAGCAGAGTAAAGTTGACCGCATTGAGGAAGTGCAACAGGCAAACAAAAAAATTGCACGTGCGCGTGATTTGTTCTATGCACTTTTCGACACCAACCCCATACCCACGGTGCTTATACGTCAGGAAGATGAAACCTTCTTGTATGCGAATACTGAATTTCTTAATTATTTCCAGATTTCAAGTAGCGATGTGATCGGACACGCCGCAGGCGAGTTTAGCCTCGGCCTGGGGTTGAAAGACGACGCACAAGAACATCTGAGAGCGCAGCTTCAAAAAGATGGCACGATCCGAAATATGGAGTTCGAGATCCGGTATCCATCCGGCGGAACAAGAACGATCCTGACTTCCATTCAATTTCTAAATCTTGATGAGACAGATTCACTGATCGCAACCTTCATTGACATCACCGAACGTGTCCGCTCCGAGCAGAAGATCCGCGCACTGGCATCCGAGCTGACGATCACCGAACAGGCAGAACGACACCGGATCGCCCAGATCCTGCACGATGATCTGCAACAGCGGCTTTTTGCTGTGCAGATGCATTTATCTTTCCTGAAGGACGCGTATGAAAAGAACGACATCCAGGCATTCCAGATGGATTTCCCGCAGATCGAGGAATGGCTGGCAGACGCGATCCAGGTCACCCGCAGGCTCAGCGTAGATCTTAGCCCGCCGATCCTGCACGGCGAAGGATTGGTGGAAGCAGTGATCTGGTTAGCCGCGCAAATGGACGAGCAGTACGGCTTAAAGGTAGATATCAAGTCCAGTGGCGGCCCGATTCAGCTGGATGAAAAACTCAGGGTATTGGTATTTTATGCCATCCGCGAGATACTCTTCAACATTGTGAAGCATGCCGGCGTCTCCGAAGCCGCGGTACGTTTTGAACATCAAGATTCCTACCTGCTGGTGATCGTGAGAGATCAGGGAGTGGGGTTTGACAGCACAGCCGTGATGAACAATCCCGCCCTTGCACATGGCTTGCTGATCATCCGTCACCGGCTTAGCCTTTTGGGCTGCAGCCTGGACGTTAATTCTGAGCCTGGGAAAGGCACCGAAGCGCTCATTGAGGTTCCCTATAAAAAAAGGGATGCGAACCTATGACTTCAATTCTTTTAGTCGAAGATCACGAAATTTTTGCACAAGCCATCTTACGGGTACTGCGGGAGAGAGCCCAGCTAGACATTGTAGCAGTCGCACAATCGGCGGAGGAGGCGCTCGATCAAATTCCAAACATCGATGTTGACCTGGTTCTTGTAGACGTTTCCCTCCCCTACGAGAGTGGGATCAATCTTGTGCTAACCTTGCAGAAAAAATATCCAGACCTGCCATGTGTTATGCTTTCCGGGCACGTCTCGCAGCATTATGCTCGTAGCTCGCTGGCAGCCGGGGCACGTGGATACTTGGTGAAGGACCATATGGAAGAAATCGTGGATGGGATCCAGCGCGTGCTAAAAGGCGAAATTTACGTGAGTGAACAGGTTCAATGAAGTTGTCTTTACTGCTGCCAGAATCTATGGTATTAGTTTCATGAATATGTCTTCGATTCTGCTGGTGGAAGATCATGCAGGGTTTGCCAATGCCCTGCGTCATATGCTGGCACAAAACCCCAATCTGCGGATCGCGGCGGTGGCGGAAAGTGCGGAAGCAGCGCTCCGGTATTTGCGCGAATCAAAAGTGGATTTGGTGCTGGTGGATTATTCCCTGCCCGATATGAGTGGTGTAAATCTGCTGCAAGCCATATTAGCAGAACACCCAAATTTATTCTGCGCCATGCTCTCCGGGCATCTGTCGCTTCAGCATGCTCAGCGTGCCCTGGAGTTGGGC
>JAICQC010000051.1 GCA_025938055.1 Anaerolineales bacterium
AGCCACTTGGTGAGCATTGTTCGTTGAGCAACGCGACCTGTAAAGTTTGGTGGCATGGGATAAGGATGAGCCAAGTGCCAGGTGTCACGGGAGCCAATAACAGATGCTGAACTATTAGATGTTGGGATGGGTGCATTCGGTTTGCCCAATGCAATTAAAAGCTGTTTCCATGCGATATCCCAATCATCAGGATCAAAGAAATTGACATAGGTTAAGTAGCCAATCTCAAGAGGCAACTTGCATTTGTCTTTCAACAAGGGAACAATTCGACCTTCACGATTGGCAGGGTCAATCGTTTGGGAAAGCATATTTTCAAAATCTGTCCATCCGCTACTTAAATATGTTTCAGTCAAAACCAGTAAGGTGTGTTTGCTTTCGAGAACACTGTCGCGCATGTTCTTGATTGCTGGTTTCCCCGCTTTGAAATCTCGAAAATCAATGCAGACTTTTAGCCCAACTTTTTCAAGTGCGGACAACAAATCCTTCCGCACCCAATCTTTGTTTGCGGAACTGTATGAGATAAAAACATCGTATTTGAACTCAGTTTCTGCCATATCAGCCTGCCCTTTTTAGGTAACGATGTCCCTACTTTAGCACAAAATCCCTCATATCCCATAATTAAAATGTTCTAAAATTCTTGTGATACCATGTCTCGCATGAATTTCTCACATATCACCGATGACCTGTTCATCGGCACGACGCCCCTGGCAAGTGATTATCATGGTCTGCGTGAACTGGGGATCCGGCTCATCATCAACATGCGTTTTACCCGCAGCCCGTTCCCTGATACGCATCATACGCCGATACAACTGCTCTGGCTGCGCACGATCGACAGTCCCTTCTTTCCCCTGCCGGTCACTAAATTGATGCTCGGGGCACGGACGGCGCTCGAGACGATCAATATGGGCGGCAAGGTCTATGTCCATTGCGCGTATGGGCGTCACCGCGGACCGGCGATGGGCTCGTGTGTGCTGATCGCACAGGGATACGAACCTGAGGCGGCGATGAAACTGGTGATGGAGCAAAGGGCGGTGGCTGACCCGTATGCGTATCACATCCGTCCGCGTATTTTGCAGTTTGCACGTGAGTGGAGTGGGGAAAAGTTGTAGGAAAGTTGTAGGGGCGACCGGCCGGTCGCCCCTACAACTTTATCTAATCTGGGCTTCTGCCCCGAAGTTTGACATTTTCAATTGGAAGGTGCGTGCGGAGAGTCCCGCTTCCCCAAATGCACGCGTCATTGCCTCCCCGATGGCTGGATCGCGTTTCGATGAGAACGCGATGACGCTCGGACCAGCTCCCGATAGCGCGGCAGCGGAGGCGCCTGCCCCTTTTGCCGCGTCCATTGCTTCGCGCGCGCCGGGGATCAACGAAAGACGGTGCGGCTGGTGCAGAGTGTCGCTCATAGCTTTGCCGAGCAGATCCAGATCCGCGTTGCGGAATGCTTCAGTCAAAAGCACCGCGCGGCTGACGTTGTGGACCGCGTCTTTGATTGGAACTTGTTCCGGTAGCACGGCGCGTGCCTGCCCGGTGGAAAGATGAAAATCGGGCAGGACAACGGTTAGGTGAAAATGCGATTCCTGAGTTGTCGCGCTATTGATCCTATGAGGGAAAACCTTTCCATTCTCCATCGTCGCAACGACCAGTCCACCCAACAACGCGGGCGCTACGTTATCTGGATGCCCCTCCATTTCGGCGGCAAGATTCAGGATCTCAGGGAGCAAGAGTGGTTTGCCAAGCAGCAGGTTCGCGCCCAGCAGACCGGTCAATTTGGCGGCGGCGGAGGAACCGAGTCCTGATGATAGCGGTATACGATTTGTGCAATCTACATGAAAAGGTGGCAGACGTTTGCCGACACATTCCGCCAGTTTCTGCGCCGAGCGGATGATCAGGTTGTTCTCCCCCTGAGAAAGCTTTTCAGCACCCTCGCCGCTGACCTGCACCGAATACTCGATGGCGAGATTGATGATGGTTTCGTTCCATAGATCCAATGCCAGCCCGAGGCAATCGAACCCGGGTCCGAGATTGGCAGATGTGGCGGGAACTCTAACGGTGATGTGCATGATTCAGGCCTGTCATTGCGAGTGTAGCGAAGCAATCTCCTGGCAAGAAGAATATGTTTGTTGACAATAGACTTTCTTTGCTCGCGTTTCAATTGCGCTCGGCTTACACTCGCTCCGCTCAACGCGAGATTATCTTAGTATAACTTCCTCAAGCGCCTCCAGCCTTGGCGGCACGATCAACGGGTTCTGCATATCTTTCGTGATGATCTCCGGGTCTTTCAGCCCGTGACCCGTGCAAATCGCAACGACTCGTTTCCCTTTCGGGTTCAACGTTCCATTTTCGATCTCGATCGCCAGACCGGCGAGTCCGGCAGCAGAGGCGGGCTCCACCCAGACGCCTTCGAGCATTGCCAGCATCCTTTGCATGTGCAGGATCTGCTCGTCGGTCGCGGCGACGATCCGTCCGTTCGACTCCTCCGCGGCTTGCAGAGCTTGCTCTCCACGTGCGGGCTTTCCGATGCGGATCGCCGTGGCAACCGTCTCAGGCTGCTCGACAGGATGCCCCAACACGAGCGGCGCGGCGCCTGCTGCCTGGACCCCCAACACCTGCGGCAAACCTGTTGACTTCATTTCGTCATACTGCTTAAAGCCTGCCCAGTATGATGTAATATTACCTGCATTCCCAACGGGCAAACATAATAAATCGGGTGCAGAATCGAGCAGGTCGCAGATCTCAAACGCGGAGGTCTTCTGTCCCTCGATACGATAGGGGTTAATGGAGTTCACCAGGCAGATAGGATGCTTGTTCGTGATCTCGACAACCATCGTAAGCGCGTCGTCGAACGAACCATCGACCTGAATGACCTGAGCGCCATAGGCGAGCGCGCCGGCGAGCTTCCCCGCCGCGACTTTTCCCTGCGGAATGAGCACAATGGACTTCATCCCGGCGCGCGCTGCGTACGCCGCGGCAGATGCGGCAGTGTTACCCGTCGAGGCGCAGATGACCGTGGTCACGCCGCGTCCCAGCGCTTCGCTGACGGCGGCGGTCATGCCGCGATCCTTAAATGAACCGGTCGGGTTGAGTCCTTCGTACTTGATGAACAGCTCGAACCCGCCGCCCAGCTGGCGGGATAAGCTCTCGGCTTTGATCAAAGGTGTGTTCCCCTCAAGCAGTGTTACAGTCTGTGCGTAATAGGGGAGATCGAGCAGATATCCGTATTTGTGAAGAAGTCCCTGGTAGCTCATAGCGTGAGTGTAGCATAAAACTTTCATCGCCACTTAATTTTCGCCCGATATACTTTGTCCTGATGAAACGTTTCTGGATCCCTGCGTTCGTGGTTTGTATCCTTCTGGCGTCCTGCGCGGGCGAGGCAACCTCCGCTACTGCGCCGGTTCGCCAGCCGACACAAACATTCCCCGCGCTGGCAGCCGCGCCCGCGTCGCAGTCACAGCCCACTGCGACGCAGAAACCGCGGCAATTCTCTCCCATTACCCCGGCGCCAACAAGGACTCCAAGACCAACATCAGCTCCGCCAACCTCTGAAACCGCGGCGGCTGCATGGAAGCAGCTGCCGGTGATCCCCGAGGGCATAGACACGAGCCTGCGGAGAGTCTATGAGAGAGGGCTGGCGCTGGGGAATGACCCGCATGCCTTTTCTCTCTTTGGCGATTGCCAGGCAAGACCCGCCGAATTCTTCGGTGTCTTTGAAACGGACGTGGAGGTGATCGAGAACCTCTCCCCGGAATTGCGTGAAGTGGTGGACAATTTTGAAGGTTCATTCAACCGGGAGAGTCCCACTGCACAGGATGGCACTACGCCTGGTTCGCTGTTGTGGACGCAGTGGCATCGCGGCGAATACGGCTGTACATTTGCCGAGACGCCTGTAGAGTGTGAACTGCGCATCCATCGTCCGTCGTTTGTGATTATTCAAATCGGTACGCACTTCGAGTCGCGTAATACCGAGTATCTGCGTCGTGTGATCCTGGAGCTGCTCGATGAAGGTGTCGTGCCGATCCTCGCTACGAAAGCCGATAACCGCGAAAAGGACGAGCGCATCAACCGCGACATGGCGATGCTCGCCTCCGAATATGATCTCCCGTTATGGAATTTTTGGGCAGCCGTCTCCCACCTACCCAACCGCGGACTCTACACCCGCGATGATCGTCCGCTGCAGGGCGATATTTATCTTACCGAGGATGCCGCGGTCATCCATCGCATGACCGGGCTTGAGGCTTTGAATGTCGTCTGGCGGGCGGTGGCGGGGGAATAAAACTTTCACTTCGCTTGCTTCCGGCTGCCTTCTGGTCCTGTCACGCGCGAATGGAAGATAAAAAGACTCCTGAAACAGGAGCCTCAACTTGTAAACCTGGAACCTTTCAACCTTTTACCCCTTCAAGGGTGGCGCGTCCTTATCATAGACGAAAACCTGAATATCCAATCCCTCGCTGTTCAACAGCTCGATGGCAGGCATAAAGGTCGCGTCCTTGATTGTCTGAATATCTGCGGCTGGCGCATAGACGCTCAGACGCGCCTCTTCCTCAGACATTTTTACAGATTTGATCTCCGCGCCGGCGGAGGCAGCTTTGATCTTTTCACTCATCTGTTGGATGGCTTCATCAAGGGACATAACTACTCCTTGTGTCATTGCGAGCCGCACAGCGGCGACACTGGCACGCACGTGATTTGCGTAAGCAATTCATGCAGGTGAGCAATCTCCCGGTTATGACGCTTCGATTGCTCTCGCTATCGCTCGTTCTGCTCTGCGCTGAATTATTTCGCCATCTTTGCAACGGTCACGCCTGCGCCGCCTTCGCTATCCTTGGGCTCTTCGAAGGATGCAACGTACGGGCTGGACTTCAACGCGTTGCGCACTGCCTCGCGCAGTTTGCCTGTCCCTTTACCATGGACGATGCGCACGAACAACAAACCCGAGGAATACGCTTTCTCGAGATAACGATCCAGTTCTTCAAGTCCGTCCTCGACCAGCTTGCCGCGCAGATTCAATTCAAGCCCGGGAGATTTTGTGGTACCCACAGAGGATGGTTTGCTGACCACAGGTGCCGGATCTCTGGAGACTGGAGACTGACTGCCGAAGGCGTGCTGTGCATTACTGCCGACTGACTCACTAGATTTTCTCATCAGATCCGCCAGCCGCGCTCTCACACGCAGACTCCCGATCTGCACTTCAGCATCGGACTCGCCCAGCGCAGTGACAACGCCCTCCGTGTTGAGGGTGCTAACCGTGACGCGCTCGCCGAGCTTTAGAGACTGACTGCTGGCTACTGATCGCTGATCGCTTTTTCGTTCCACAGGCGCTTCTACTTTTTCTTCGATCTCTTCAATCTTTTCTTCCAATGTTTTGATCGCATCCAGGGGCTGTCTTGCCTTCCTGAGCTGTGACTTGAGTGAATCGATATTTCTCTTTAATATCGCAACTTCCAATTCACCTTCGGCGCGTGCTTTGGCTAACACTTCGCGGCGCTCGTCTTCGATCTTTTCCAGGCGCTTTTCGAGTTCATTTGTCTGCGCTTCGAATCGGTCACGAGCCTTTTCCAGTTTCTGGCGTTCGCGCGAGGTGCGGTTGCGCTCCTTGCGGATGTCGTCGAGCAGCTTGTCGGCGCGCAGGTCGTCAGGGCTGAGCTCTCCTTTTGCAGATTCAATGATCGGCTGTGGCAGACCGAGTCGCTGGGCGATCAGCAGTGCATTGGAACGCCCAGGGAGGCCGATGGTCAAGTGATACGTCGGGCGCAGAGTCTTGATGTCGAATTCCAGTGAGGCATTGACCACGCCTTCCGTCGAATGCGCGAACGTCTTGAGTTCGGGATAATGCGTGGCGACCAGAGTCGTGCATCCTGTTTCGAGCAGGAAGTTGAGGATGGCACGAGCCAGTGCCGCGCCCTCCTGCGGGTCAGTGCCTGCGCCGAGTTCGTCGAAGATGACCAGGGAGCGATGGTCGATCTGCTTGAGGATACGGATGATGTTGGTGATGTGACCGCTGAAGGTGCTGAGCGACTGCTCGATGGACTGCTCGTCGCCGATATCCGCATAGACGGAACGGAAACAGGGCAGTTCTGAACCGCTCTGCGCCGGGATGTGCAGCCCGCTTTGTGCCATGAGTACGAGCAAGCCGACCGTTTTGAGCGAAACGGTTTTACCGCCGGTGTTTGGACCCGTGATGACAATCGCCCGTGTGCCCGGTTTGGGATCGACATCAATCGGGACGACGGTTTGAGGATCAAGGAGAGGGTGACGCGCATTAAGCAGGCGGATCAACCTCTGGCTTTCAAGTTTTAGCTCTTGCTTTTCATTGTTAACTGATCGATGATTTCTGTTCGCTGACAACTGGTGAAGAACAGGAGCGCTTGCCTTCAATTCCTCCGCATACTTCGCCTTCGCAAAGATCAGGTCGAGCATCGCGAGGTTTTCAATGCCATATATGAATTCATCTCGGTATTCGCCAATTTGTGACGAGAGTTCATAGAGGATGCGCCGCTCCTCGTCGCGCGCCTGCAATTCGAGTTCACGTACCTGGTTGTTGAGATCCACGATGGGCAGCGGCTCCACGAATAGCGTCGCGCCGCTGGAGGACTGGTCATGAACAATGGCTTTGATCTGCCCTTTGAACTCAGCCCGCAACGGGATGACGTAACGCCCGTCACGCTGCGTAATGATCGGTTCCTGAAGTTTGCTGGCTGATTCGGTCAGGTAGCGCCGCAGACGGGTCATGAGCCGGTCGTGTGCGATCTTGATCTCGCGCCGCAGTGCGCCGAGCTTGGGCGAGGCGGAATCCAGCACTTCCCCGCGCTCAGAGAGTACGCGTGTGATGGCATCAACAACCCCGTGCGATTCGGGCAGACCCGCCGCGATCTGTGCGAGACGCGGGTACTGGTCTGTTTTCCGTTCGAGGGATCGTTTCAGCTCACGGCAAGAGATCAGCGTGGATTTGACGTCCAGCAGTTGCTGCGGGTCGAGTACGCCGCCGCGTGTCGCGAGGTCGGCGGCCGCGCGAATATCGTGTGCGCCACCGATACCAATATCCTGAATCGAAAATAGCTTGCGCGCTTCGCTGGTCTCCGCGAGACGGGCAAGTGCGAGGTCATACGAGTCGGTCGGCTCGAGGAGGCGCGCCAGTTCCATCGAGGCGGAGAAATCACAGAAGGCTTTCAGCCGCTCGAGAACTTTCGGATATTCGAGAACAGACAGGGTTTTTGCGTCCATTAAGGCGAATTATAAACCAGAGGCTTACAGAAACAAAAAGGCGGCTCGCGAGCCGCCTTTTGAATTCTTCGTCGATTTTACTCAAGGGATCTGACGAGGAAGTCATCAAACGTGACATCTGCGGCGGATGCGTTTTCCCCGCTCCAGGTGAATGCACCGACGTAGCCAGACGTATAGTCTGAATCGGATACCGAAGCGATCTGCTGTCCATCTACATACAAGGTAAGCGTGCCGTTGCCGCAGTCTGCACCGACGCGATACGAAGATGCGTTCTTGGGGATGAGGTCCGAGGCTGCCCATTGATCGTTATTCGTAAGGAAAAGATCGGTCTCACCGGTAACCGCTTTTGCGATCGCATACTCTCCACCGGGCGTCATCGCCAGATAATAATATGAGGAAGACGGGTCCTGTTGGTAACAGAGGATCCCGAAGGCTGTGGTCGGTTCGCCATCGTTGTTGGTGGCGGTAATCTCCACGTGGATATTCTCGTAGGTTTCCGCATTGGCAGTGCTCCAGACAAACCAGTTCTCCTTGAAGATCTCCATCCGCAGCGCTTCGCCCTCATATTCAATGGCGTTATCCGAATCGGTTAGCGTGCCCCAGTTTGGGTCGGAAAAATCATCCTCGAGGAGAACGGTGCCAGTGTTGTTAACGGGAGCGGTGGTCGGAGGCTGAGGTGGATGGGTAGCGGTGGGAGGAACGGAGATCGCGGTTTGGCTGGGCGGAGCAGAGGGCGTGGAGGAACTCCACAAACTGGATGCCATCAGGGCAACTCCTCCCAGCCCAAAAATAGCGCAGGCGACTATCAGACAACCACCGATCCAGGCAGCGGGCTTTGCAGTTTTGGTGATGCTTCCGGTTGTTTGCACAGGCTTGCGCGCAGCCGGGCTGACCGGCTCGGCGGTAGGCGCAAGCGTGGCAACTGCCGCGGGCGCGTGCTGTACAGTCTCCTTTTGCTCAAGGGCGCGCTTCCAGGCGGCTTTGAATTCCGAAGCAGTCGTGAAGCGATCCTTGGGGTCTTTGGCGAGTGCCTTGAGGATCACCTGCTCGATGGGCGCCGGAATATCCGGCTTGACCAGGGATGGCAGTGACAGCGGGTCGCTGATGTGTTTGAAGATCACTGCCAGCGGCGTATCGGCAACAAACGGCACGCCGCCGGTCACCATTTCATATAGGATAATGCCGAGTGAATAAATGTCCGAGCGCTGGTCCACGGGCTGCGCCTGCGCCTGCTCGGGGCTAATGTAGGCGGGCGTGCCCATGATCGCGTCGGTCTGGGTGAGGCGTGGGGATGCACTCTCAAGCAGCTTGGCAATGCCAAAATCCGTGAGGAACACATTCCCGTACGAATCGATGAGCGCGTTGGCTGGCTTCAGATCGCGGTGGACAATACCATGACTGTGTGCATAGCTCAGCGCGTCGGTCAGCTGGCTGAACAGTCTGTCGATCTCATCCAGGGGCAGGGGACGTCCTGTTTCCATCCTGTCCTTGAGCGTCCCCGCTTCGAGGTAACGCATCACGAAGTATGCCACCCCATCACTTTCGCCATAATCGAAGACTGGCAGAATATGCGGATGCTCCAGCTTTGCGATGAAGCGCGCCTCCTGCTGGAAGCGCGTCGCGAACTCCTTGCTCTCGGCAAGTTGGCTGGGCAGGACCTTGACCGCCACGTAACGGTCCATGGATGGCTGGTAGGCTTTATACACCGATGCCATGCCGCCCTTGCCGATCTGATTCATAATGCGATAGGGACCGAGCATCTGCCCGGGTTGGATGGTATCCATGCGGCGCTCCTCTTTGATGTTCCCATTCTACGACTGTTTTTATCGAATTTCAAATTGCATTAAGCGGACAAAAAACAGCGGCGTGTTCGACTTCCGTGTTATACTCCCGCAGCTTCACCTCAGCTACATCCGGGTGCAAGCGCAAAATTTGGGAATCGTTTTGATACTCCTGACGCAGTCAGTGCAGCCCGCGGTATGTGAGTCGGGCTTTTTTGTTGGGCGAGTTGCCTGAAAAGGCAGGCTTTGATTGGCAGGAAGAATGTAGACGGAGTCATCGGAACATCCCGCACAACGGGGTATGACGGACGTTCGAGTAGAACATCCGCCATGCTGGCACGTTATAAGGATTAAGATGACAACCGATTTTTCTTCTCTCAACCTGCGCGAGGAACTGGTGCAGGCGATCACCGGGCTTGGCTATGCTGAGCCTACGCCCATCCAGACAGCGATTATTCCGATCATGCTCAAGGGGGCAGATGTGATCGGTCAGGCGCAGACAGGCACCGGCAAGACGGCTGCCTTTGCGCTCCCCATTCTCCAAAACTTTACACCGCAGCGCCACGTGCAGGCGCTGATCCTCGCGCCCACGCGCGAGCTTGCGCTGCAGGTCGCCGATTCCATGACGGTGTATGGCAAGAATCTCGATGTACGTATCCTGGCGGTTTATGGCGGGCAGCCGTATGGACCGCAGATCTCGCGCCTCAACCGCGGCGTGGACGTTGTGGTTGGCACGCCCGGGCGCCTGCTCGACCTGATGGAGCGCAATGCGCTTAACATCAAACACGTCCGCACGCTGGTGCTCGATGAAGCGGATGAAATGCTCAACATGGGATTCATGGAAGATGTGGAAAAGATCCTTGCGGAGACTCCAGCGGAGCGGCAGACTGCCCTGTTTTCAGCGACCATGCCGCCGCGCATCCGCTCCCTCGCAAACCGGTTCATGCGCGACCCTCAGCATGTGAACATCAAGCGGGACACGCTTACCCTCGCCTCGACCGAGCAGCGCTACTACCTGGTGCATGAGACCGACAAGACCAACGCGCTGACACGTCTCTTCGAGGTGGAGCCGATCAAGAGCGCGCTGATCTTTGCACGCACCCGCGCCGAAACCAGCTCGCTGGCGAACGAACTGGTCGTGCGCGGCATTCCCGCCGAAGCCATCCATGGCGATCTGGACCAGCGCGCCCGCGAGGCTGTGCTGAGCCGTTTCCGTTCGAATCAGCTCAAGGTGCTTGTCGCGACCGACGTCGCGGCGCGCGGCCTCGACATCGAAGACATTTCACACGTCTTCAACTACCACCTGCCTGACGATGCTGAAGTGTATATCCATCGCATTGGTCGGACAGGCCGCGCGGGAAAAACAGGCATTGCCATCACATTGCTCTCGCCGCGCGAGAAGCGCCGTCTGCGGGAGGTAGAGGCGCTTACCAAACAGTCCATCAAGAAAGTGGAGTTACCCACGGTTAGCGATATTCACCGTCATCGCGAAGCAGAACTGGTCGAGAAGATGAAGGTCTGGCTCGGGCGCGGGCGCTACAAGCGCGAGCTCGAAATGGCGCAGGAGCTGGTCGAAGCTGGGCATGAGCCGTTGAATATCGCGGCTGCCGCGTTGAAGATCGCCCGCGCCGACGAGAAACAGCGACCGATCGATGAAATCGGCGAAGTGAAGACCCGCGTCGACGACAAAAGTGAGGGTCGAGGCGGCGAGAGAGGCAGGGCTGATGGAGCTCACCGCCGCGACTCCTTCGGGCGTCGCGACGGTGCAGGAAATGGCGGCAGCTCGCGGCGTCGCGGGGACGGGTCGCACGAAGAAGGCATGGTCCGCTTGAAGCTCAACAAAGGCAAACAGCATGGGGTCCGCCCGAATGAAGTGGTCGGCACGATTGCCTTCCATGCCAACATCCCGGGCTATACCATCGGGAAGATCCGCATCGAAGACAAGGTCACCTTTGTGGATGTGCCCGAGGATGTGGTGGACCAGGTGCTCAAGCAAAGTGGGAATTATCGAATCGGGAAGGAAAAGCTGGCACTGACCAAAGCATAGAAAACATTCGTCCCGCAGGAAACTGCGGGACGAGTATTTAACTACTTCATGATCTTCATGTTTAGCATGCCTGTGTTCATCGCCCCGTAAAGCCTCACCCACAGCAGAATATACGCTTCTGTACCGCGCGCTGTCGAAAGGTCACCGAGATCGAACACGTGGATCCATCCAAATGTTTTGAGCAGCTCGGTGACACGCGCTTTTGCCTCCATGTCGTTTCCACTGACGAAAACGTGGTGGTCGCCGTTTGCCACCTCGAGCGGGTGGGTCATCAACCGCGCCGTCACGGTGTTGAGTGTTTTGACGACTTTTGTGGATGGGAAGGCGCGCTGGATCTGCTCCGAGAGCGAATCTGTGCCGACGACGGTCAGCGAGGGAGGAAAGCCATTCGAGAAATCAAGCGGATTGGAAACATCCAGCAGGATCTTGTCGACGAGGTTTGCTTCGCCAGCCATAGCCAGCGCGTTCAGCGATGCGGCTCCATTGGTGGCATTGATCACCATTTCGCCGTGCGCGGCAGTCTCGGCAAAGGAACCGATCAGCACCTTTTGGTTGGACGATTGCCAGCCACGCAGCTTATCTGCGTCGCGCGTGCCAATGACTACATTGTGACCCAGCTCTGCCAGGCGCGCTGAGGCCCTGCGCGACCATGCCCGAGCCCAAGACTCCCATTCTCATTGCAGTTCTCCTTTAACATCAATGGTTTTTAGAGTTGAAGATCCTTGACAGGCAGGACTCCCTGCGTGGCTGTTAGACCGGTGAGTCTGTCGCTTATCTCCCATAACCTTTGCTGGGCATCGCGGTCGTGCGCATACGCCGGGGCATCGATCTCCCGCCCGTTGTGCAGGAACTTTCCTGTCATTTTTTCGAATTCTGGAGCGATCGCTGTCTGCAGGATACTGCCGCTCGCTTTTTCGGGTGGTCGGGACGTCAGCCGCGCAAAGAGACGCATCAGGATGAATGCTTCCTTCGCTGCCCCCGAGCGGGCCAGGCCGGGATGGATCGCATTCACGGTGATCCCGGTGTTCTCCAGGCGCCGCGCCAGCGCAAACGTAAATAAAAGGTTCGCGGTCTTGGTTGCTTCGAAGGCATTTAATGAATTGAATTTCTTCTCGCTTTGCAGGTCATCGAGCTCCAGCGGGATGGTGGAGGGCGCGGTAAGGTTCAGTACACGCGCCGAGCCGTTCGCCTGGACAGCCGCCTGAAGCGGCTCGAGCAGAAGATTGGTCAGCAGGAAAGGACCGAGATGGTTGGCAGCAAACATTTCTTCGAACCCCTCCACTGTGACAACGCGCTTCCGGTTATACACGCCGGCATTGTTGATGAGGACATCGATCGTTTCATATCTCGATTTCAAAATCTCAGCTAGGTTGCGCACAGACGAGAGAATGGACAGGTCGCATAACTGCAGGTCAAGATTCGGGTTTTGTGCCCTGCGCGAAAGCTCCCTTAGAGTTGCATCTCCGCGGTCGGCATCGCGTGCCACGAGCACAACAGTTTCTCCTGTTTTCGCCAGATCTGCTGCCAGCGCCTTTCCAATTGCCGATGTCACGCCTGTCACCACAAAGACTTTATTTTGCGCCATCGTACCTCTTTCGCTAAACAACTTGCTGGACAACTTGGATGCCATCAGCAAGGAGATTGTGTACTTTATATTTCAGGTATACCGGTGTCGCTTTTGCCATGCCGCAGGGCTGACCTGGCTTTTTTTGCCAGTTCGAGGTAATCCTTCCGTATCAGGTCAAGTTCATCATCGTCCAGTTCCTCCAGGTCGAGCAGGACGGTGTGAGCGTTTTCCAAGGAGCGCAATATTTCATCCAGTTTGATCTGCACCGCTTCGGCGTCACGGTTCTGCGTGTTCTGAATCAGGAATACCATGAGGAAAGTGATAATGGTCGTACCGGTATTGATAACAAGCTGCCAGGTATCGCTATATTGAAAGATGGGTCCAGTGATTGCCCAGAGGAGGATGACGGCTACAGCGATCATAAACGTTGCTGGGCGCCCCGCTGCGCGTGACGCCAATTTGGCAGCACGTATAAACCAGGATTGGCCTTTGCGTGGCATGATTTTCTTCCTTACGTTTCTTCTATATGAAGATGCGCTCAATTCTTTGTTCCCTCCGGGAGAGATTGATGTTCTTTCCAATTTCTATACTTGTGCAGATCCCGTTCGACTAGCATTAACAATGCACCGATGACCGTCGCATCATCGACCGCGCCGATAAACGGCAGTACATCTGGAACGAGATCGAAAGGGTTGAAGACGTAGAGCAGTGCGAACACAACCGCGGCAATCGTCCCGTAGAGCGCCTGGCGGTACTTGCCTGTGCGCCAATCCCTGATCAGCGCCGTCAAGAGTCTGCTGTCTTCGACAAAGCGCTTTAAGGGACCTCTGCTTTTGAACTGCTTCTTGATCTCTTCCGATTTATCGGCGACGGTTTCAATATCCCTGGAAGTGACCTTCTCTGCGCCCTCCTTAACAAACTCTTCATCAGGTTTTTTTAACATTCGTCATACTCCTTTCAACAGGCGCTCCGCAAAATGGAAAATGAAGACGAAGCCCGGCGGACTGCTGCGGCTCGAGCATATTCACGATGTGTTGGGTTGGGGTTGCGATGAGCAAAGAGGGCGAAGCCACTCGGCTTTTTCTATTTTACCCCAGGTACTATAAAGCTTCGCATAGGGATTTCCCCCATTCGATCAGTGAGTGTCTAGGTGTCAGTCCGGGATTTGCGTAATCCCTGTATGGTGTCCCCATCCAGTTCCAGCATGATCTCTGTGTAATTTTCAATAAGAGCAATGATCGCCTCGCGCGGACCCTGTCTACACTCGTCGCTGCCATAAAAGACATTCTCGCTTTGCTCGCGGTCTGCAAGGCTGTCGAAGCGGCGCATCAGATAGTATGAATTCTCGTCGTGCAGAGAAGGACCGTATGCCACAACATCCACGTTCCAGCGCTTGAGCATGGGGTATGCCTCTTCGAGAAAGAGACGATGGAACTCGTCGCGCGTGCCTGGCTTTAAATTGTAGGAACGGATTTCAAGAAAGTGATTCATAGGAAGCCTCTTCACCAATAAATTATAGCAAAAAGGCTCACCAGTAGAGGTGAGCCTTAATCCAAATCAAGCGAGTTTGAACATTATGCCGGGACAGACTCCGTCTCCACGCGCCTGGCTGTCTGCTTTCGGCGCAGCCACAATCCCAGGAGCAGCCCAACGAACAGGACCAGCATGATATTTCCAACGACATCGCCGATCACAGGATATAACGTGTGCATGGAACCGATGGGTGTTGTGAGCATCTGTACGGCTGCAAAGTTGCCGGTGCTTTCTTCCTCAAACGAATCCACGCGATGGATGGTGCGACCGTGGGCATCGATCACACTGGAAACGCCCGAACCAGTCTGCCGGTAGATGGACATGCCATTCTCCACTGCGCGGAAGGCTGCCATGCCCGCGTGGATATCCTTCACTGCCTGCCAGTCATTCGACGGGACGAAGAGCAGTTCCACATTCTGATCGCCAGCCTGGCGGAGCACGTTCGGGAAGTCTGCGTCCCAGCAGATGATGGCGCTGAGCCGGCCGTAGGGCGTATCCACGGTTTGTAGTTCGCCGCTGCCTGTCAATGAGCCCTCGAATTGCGTGCCGCCGAACTTGACGTGCTCCAGCACGATCTCGCCGTTCGGGTCAATGATATGCGCCACGTTTTCTGGTTTCTCGATTCCAACAGTAAAGGTGGGCAGGACGATATAGATCTGTTCCTCCCTTGCGAGAACCGCCGCATCCAACAGCAGCTTCTGCACCTGATCGGTGTAGCCCATCCCCGCGCCCTCCTGCAGGGTAACAATCTCCGCGCCTTCCTGAGCGAGTGCGCGGATCTGCTCAAGTTCCTGCGCGTGCAATTCGTCCACAGCCTGGCGGAAGCCCGTTTCATCGCCCGAGCCCCAGCGTGCCATCATTTCCGGCAGCTTTCCATTGGGCAGTGAGAATCCTGCGATCTGCGCCGTCTGCTCGGGTTGTGAGGCTAGCAGAGTCCGCCCGATGCCGAGGGACAGAAGGAGGACGAGCAAACCAGCAGATGTCAGCGCGGGGCGGTCGAGCTTGAAGCCGTTCTCCCAGACGTAATGCACAAGGCTGGCAAACCAACCGACGACGAAGGTGATTCCCCACAATCCGGTAACCGAGGCGATCTGCATGACCGGGAGGAAATCGCGCTGCGAATAAGCCACCGCGCCGAACGTCCCAAACGGACTGCCGCTGGAGGAGAAAAAGTCCATGGCGGTGGCGGCGACCGGGAAGACCAGCGTCAGCCAGAAGGGTGAGCCGAAGCGGCGATAATAGAGGCGGTCCACGACGTAAGGAATCAATCCCAGTGGGGCTGTCAGGAAAAAGAAACCGGCTTCGGCGGTGGGATGTATCAGGGACATAAAGGTAGCGCCCTGCCACGAGATGATGATGGGGAGGGCGGTCGCCACCCACAGAAGCAGGAAGTTGCGCCCTGCCTTTTCACTGTCCCGGAAGAAGCGCAGGGCAAAGACGGATGCCAGCCAGGCTGCCGGTGTAAAGTTCCAGCGCCCGCCAGCAAACAGCAGAAGGGCGGCGGCGATCCCCAGCCAGACAAAGCGAATGTTTTTGTGGTTCATGAGCTCCTCCAGAAACTTAAGGTGATGGTCAGATGACTGTCACCTTTATATCCATTTCCTCTTCTTCCTACATCGTCCAACCCGTGCAGAGGGACCATACATGCGGACACTGTCCATTCGGACAATGCCGGTGACCGCGCCCATACAGTAAAATCTGTGCATGCGAAGTCCAATGTCGCGAGATATTGGAGTTTGGTTCTCAACGTCTGAAAGCTGAATGCGAGTGAACAGGAATGCCGCCTAAATCTCAATTCGCCGGACTCGTTTTTTATATCTTTATCTCCATCCTGCTGGGTTCGCTTGCCATATCCGGCGCGCTGACTTTGTTTCCGGTCATCCCCCTGCCGCGTGCCATTTTTTATGTCCTGCTTTTCGGGACCCATATCGGACTTTACTGGGTGAATCTAAAATATCACCACTCCCGGCGTTGGGCTCCTTTTTATTACATCCTACAGGCTGTTTTGATTATTGCACTGGTTGGTTTCCCGTATGAGCGGGATGGCGTCCGCATC
>JAICQC010000319.1 GCA_025938055.1 Anaerolineales bacterium
CAGCAACGCGTTGAATGAGTTCGGCCCACTGGATGGCTTGATCCTGGACCTGCGCATGAATGGTGGCGGGAGCAGCAGCGTAGCCTATCCCATCTTCGAATTTTTTATTAACGGGCAACTCGGGCAGTTCGTCAGCCGCGAATCGGCGCGGGTACTGGAAATCGAAGCGAACGAAATCCAGAACTCACAGACCGTGCCGCTGGTGGTGATGGTCAGCGAGGATACCGTCAGCTTTGGCGAGATCTTTGCCGGTGTGATGCAGGATGCGGGCCGCGCCCAGATCGTCGGTGAGACGAGCCTTGGCAACGTGGAAGTGCTGCACGGGTACAGCTTTGACGACGGCTCGCAGGTCTGGCTCGCGGCAGAAACGTTTTACTCTGCATTCTCAGATGCAAACTGGGAGGAGACCGGTATTATTCCCGACGTGCAAGCCTTTGCCGAGTGGGACACCTTTTACTTCGAGACCGACCCATCCATCACCGCGGCGGTGATGCTTCTGGGACATCAATAGGCGTCACGAGCAAACCTTCGCAAGGTTATCCAAAATGAGCTTCTCTTTTGAATATCGTAAACTCGGCGATTTCACCTATCACGCCCTCGCTGATCCGGCTGAGATCCAGTCCTATCTCCTGAAATGGATTATGCGTGAGTGGGAGCTCGATCATGACGAAGCGCCTGAGGAGCACTGGACCGTTGCCTGGATGCAGATTCTTCCTCAGATGCAGTTTTCGCTGGAAGTGATCCATCTGGAAGATATCCGCCCAAACGCGGACCTGATGAGTGTGAAGGATTTCCAGACAAGCCTGCAGGAGCGCGCGGACGAGCGTGAGGAAGCCATGCTGCGCGGTGTCTCGATTGAACCGCTTTTGGTGAACCGAAACAGCTTTGAACTCATGGACGGCTATACACGCTACACTGTCTTAAAAAGGCATACACAAAAGGAAGTGTACGCGTATATGGGCTCGGTTCCAATATCGTCCTCGACGCTTGGAGTTTGAGTATAGTCAGGCTTCAAGCCTGACCTACTTTCCTTTCTATATTAATTTGGATTCATACTCCTCTGGTACACTTTTTCGCATGTCGAAGAGGAATATTCTATTCGCAGGTAACGGTTTTTTAGTGCTGGTCATCCTGGTGTTACAGATCCCGGCGATCAACAGCCGGGTTGCATGGCGTTACGAAGTCGCACGGACCTATCTGAGGAATGTGATCAATCCGGTTGGCGCAGTGCCAACGGCGATCCCAAACACGCCCAACCCAACCAATACGGCAGGCCCGACCACGGAACTGACAGCCACGCCTACCGTTCAAATCACCGATACACCCATACCGCCCACGCCTACCCTGGCGCCGCCTCCGCCCCAGGCATTCCTCGGTTCCCCTCTCTATGAAAAACAGACCCCGAACAACTGCGGTCCCGCTGCCCTCGCCATGATGCTGCGCATGTATGGCTGGAGCGGCGACCAGAAAACTATTTCTGATGTCATCAAACCGGTCAATGGCGACCGCAACGTCAACCCGGAGGAGATGGCATACTGGGTGCATAATTTCGCGGGCTGGCTGCGCATGGAATATCGCGTCGGCGGGGACCTCGAAACGCTCAAGCGTCTGATCTCTGCCTCCTACCCTGTGATGATCGAAGGCACTACATCCCTCAACCCCGATGACACCGGCTGGCCCGACGACGATCTCTGGGCCGCGCACTATCTGCTGCTCACTGGCTACGACGATACAACAGAAACATTCACCGTACAGGACCCCTATCGCGGACCCGATCGAAAGATTCCATACGAACAACTGGAAGAGGAATGGAAACCATTCAACTATTTGTATCTGGTCGTCTATCTCCCCGAACGCGAAGCTGAGGTCCAGACACTGCTCGGCTCAAACTGGGACCGCGATGTGAACCGACAGAACGCTCTCGAGATTGCCCAGGCTGCTACCGCCGCGGATGTAAACGACGCCTTCGCCTGGTTCAATGTAGGCAGCAATCTCGTCTACTTTGAGCGCTACGAGGAAGCCAATGCCGCCTACGATATTGCGCGCGAGCTGGGTTTGCCCCAGCGCATGTTCCGCTACCAGTTCGGTCCATTCATTGCAAACTTCCAGGCGAACCGCACGGAGGATCTGCTGGCTCTCACAGATTATGCCCTGCAGCGCACAGAAATGTCTGAAGAGACCTGGCTCTGGCACGGCTGGGGTTTGTACCGCCAGGGCAATACCACGGGCGCTGTGGATGATTGGCGCAAGGCGCTTTCCATTCGACCAGGTTATGAGGATGCGCTGTACGCGCTCAGTTTTGTCGGCGCCTCGCCGTAAAAGAAACAATCCGTCCTGAGCGGAGCGAAGCGCAGTCGAAGGACAAGTAGAATATCAAGTCAACATTTGCGTGCACTTCGACTGCGTTCGGGCTAACCCATGCCCTCACTCCGCTCAGCGTGAATAAACAGGCGTTGACATATAATTGCCATTTATGAAAAAAATCATCACTGCTTTCCTCTTGCTCACCGCCTGCACCGCGACTGAAATCCCTATCTCTGAATCGACTGCAACGCCGCTACCGACAAATACTCCTCTAGCAATCATTCCCACTTCAACAATCGAAACAATCGTCCCAACGGCTGCACCAACTCCGACAGATGAATTCGTGAACGAGCGCGTCTCCTCCCTTGATGGCATGCCGCAGGTCTATATCCCTGCTGGCACATTCCGCATGGGGGGACTGGACGTACGCCGCGCGCCGAATGAAACTCCCGAACATGAGGTAACTCTCGACGCCTTCTGGATGGATCAGCTCGAGGTGACCAACGCCATGTACGCGTTATGCGTCAATGCAGGTACATGCACACCACCACAGGATTTCAAATCGCAGCGGCGTCCGGAGTATTTTAACAATCCCGAGTTCAAGGACTATCCGGTGATTTATGTTACCTGGGGGCAAGCCAGAGACTACTGTGAATGGGCGGGACGGCGATTGCCCACTGAAGCAGAGTGGGAGCGTGCCGGCCGCGGCGATGACTTCCGCACCTTTCCCTGGGGTGAGGACAAGGCAAACGGGCTGCTCGCCAACTTCAATATGCTGGTGGGCGACACCTCACGCGTGGGGACGTATCCGGCGGGCGCCAGTCCGTTTGGCGTGCTCGACATGGCGGGCAATGTAGCGGAGTGGGTGAATGATTTTTACAGTTTTAACTATTCTGCTGTTCTGGAGCAAACATTGAACCCGATGGGACCCGAGACAAGCTCAAGCCTTCACCGCGTGGTGCGCGGTGGGAGCCTGGGAGACGCAGAGATCAACATCCGCGTCGCGAAGCGCTCCTCAGTGCTGGGGTCAAACCTGAGCGCCCCGCCCGGCTCGATCGTGTACCTTGGCGATTTTTCTCCGCGCATTGGCTTTCGCTGTGCCGCGGATGAGTAATTATGTCACACCGGCACTCCCCGGCACTTGCGCCCGGGGCAAGTGTTGCAAGGAGTGCCAGCGGCGCGACGACACTCCCTGGCACCGTCCGCCAGGGGAGTAACGCTCGCCATGACATCAAATTTAAAAATGAAGAAGCTTGCGCTAATAATGACGCAAGCCTCTTCCCATAAATGGTGAGAAGCCGTATGAGGTGCTTCTCCTGACACCCCCTGTTTTCGCATCTATTCATCAATTATGACCCACCTGTTTCCCATGCCAGTTCAATGTCATGACGCAGGAAAACACAAATAGTTACATATTCTGGATGAGAAACATATTTTCAGCCGCGGGCGCTCTATGTTCCGCTCCGCCGCGAGACGCGCAATTTCGTTTCCCATACACCTGCATAATTGACTTTCAACCTTCCCTATGATATTATGCCGACACAACCCAATAGCCCCACAAGGCGCTCTTATCCAGAGAGGCGGAGGGAACGGCCCTGCGATGCCTCGACAACCTGCCAGCAAAATGTCATCATTAGACTACGCTGAAAAGGTGCCAATTCCGACAGACGGATGTTCTGGGAGATGAGAGGGCTTCACACTTGAAGATTGATTGCCCTTTCTGTACGTCTGGAGGGGCAATCCATTTTTAAGGAGTTCCAACCATAATGAGCAACACTTTCATGACAGCCTCGAAACTGATGTTCACATCCGAGTCAGTGACCGAGGGACATCCCGACAAGCTCTGCGATCAGATCTCAGACGCAGTGCTGGACGCGTGCCTCGAGCAGGATCCGCGCTCGCGCGTCGCCTGTGAGACCGCCACGAAGACGGGCTTCGTCGCCCTGCTCGGCGAGATCACGACGAATGCCGTGTTCAATTATGATCAACTTGTCCGCCAGGTGATCTGCGATATTGGTTACGACTCGAGCGAAAAAGGCTTCGATGGCAGCTCATGCGGCGTGCTGGTCGCCATCGCCAAGCAATCCGGTGATATCGCCATGGGCGTGGACCATGCCCTCGAGTCTCGCAATGGGCACCCGCGAAGCAGTCCTGTGGACGAAGTCACCGACGCGGAAGTGGAAACCATCGGCGCCGGAGACCAGGGCATGATGTTCGGTTACGCCTGTAACGAAACGCCGACGCTCATGCCCATGCCTATTTACCTCGCGCACAAGCTCACACGCCGGCAGAGCGAAGTACGGAAGAACGGAGAAGTTTCCTGGCTTCGCCCCGACGCAAAGAGCCAGGTCACCGTTGAATACTCACAGGGCAAGCCCAAACGTATCGACACCGTGCTCATCTCTACTCAGCATGCACCCGATGTTTCACATGCCGAGATCACCGAAACAGTGACAGAGCAAATCATCATGCCCACGCTCCCCGAAGATATGGTCGACAACGATCTCAAGGTGTACGTCAACCCGACCGGGCGCTTCGTGGTCGGCGGTCCCATGGGTGATGCGGGCGTGACCGGGCGCAAAATCATTGTGGACACCTATGGCGGGATGGGGCGTCACGGCGGCGGCGCGTTCAGTGGAAAAGACCCCACAAAAGTGGACCGCTCCGCGGCATATGCGGCGCGTTATGTTGCAAAGAACATCGTCGCCGCGGGACTCGCCGACCGCGTGGAAGTGCAGTTGGCGTATGCCATCGGCGTCGCGCATCCGCTGTCCGTGAATGTGGAAACCTTTGGCACGGCGAAGATCGCCGATGACAGGATTGCCGCGCTCATCAACGAGTTCTTTGACCTGCGCCCCGGCGCGATCATCCGTGACTTAGGCTTGCGTAAACCGATCTATCGTAAAACCGCTGCCTACGGTCACTTCGGCCGTGATGACATCGAATTTCCCTGGGAACGGACAGACAAGGCAGAGGGGTTGAAACAAGCTGCCGGACTTTAACCAAACAAACTTCCAAATAAACAACAGGACAGTCAATAGACTGTCCTGTTGTGGTTTATATAGGATAATTTTCCTCGATTATGGTAACCCATCCCAGTTACCAGCGATGGGGTGATCACCGGGGATGCCCAGGGCAAAGACGATATCCGCAAAGCCG
>JAICQC010000089.1 GCA_025938055.1 Anaerolineales bacterium
GCAAGTGAAGGGGAATCCTTTGCGCGAGTACAACATGAGACAAAAGAGGGTCTTCCCAAGAACGCAATCATCATCGATGCAACGGCACCCCTCTCAAGCGTCGTGGACACAATTCTTGAAAATGCCAACTGATGAATTGTGGAATAACATTAGTATCAGAGTCCGTTCTAGATTATGTGACTGCCGTGATTTTTGCGGATTTTTTAGCCGAACGATTTTTTGTAGGTTCTATCTTAGTTTCTACAAGAGGGCTTTTCCGTAAATGCTGCCCAACATAGCGTGCAGCAACTGTCTTGTGTGTCACCGCGTTTTCGGGCTGCGTTAGGCGGTTTCGGCAGGTTCGAAATTTGGGTTTATTTCTATCTTGGCGAAATAAAACGTATGTTCTATAATCTCATAACGGTAGAAAGAAAAATAGTCGTTTTATCATTTACTACATTGAGGATGGCTGACCTATGACAGATAAAAGTAAGACCGCGCAAACCAATACTTCGATCAAAGAATACATTGCTTCCCTTAATGATGAGCAAATCGCAAAAGATAGCCACATGCTGATTAAGATGATGCAGCGAATAAGTGGGCATAAACCAAAGCTGTGGAATGTGGGTACGATCGGGTTTGATACCTACCATTACAAATACGACAGCGGACGCGAAGGTGATGGCCTGATTATTGGTTTTTATCCGAGAAAAGGTAAGATTACCGTCTACCTAATGGACGGCACGGCACGCTACTCTGGATTGCTGGCTAAGCTGGGTAAGCATACTACTACTGGGTATTGTGTGTATATCAAGCGGCTTAGCGATATAGAGTTGCCAATCCTTGAGCAAATCCTGCAACAGTCTTATGAGAATACAAAGTCTCAAGACGGGCATGTAAACCAAATATTATGGAAAGCTGAAAAATAGGCGTTTCTGTCTAGTAGATCTTCCTGGTAGAGGATTTATTAAGACATTGTTTTTTCGCAGCTTTGGTGGACTCCCGTTTCGACGGCGACTCCACCTTCCCACCCCAAGCGGGTAACGCAAACCGTTGGGCGGCTATTGGCTGGGAGACGTGCGCCGATAAAGAAGCCGTCTGCTTAAAGCATCTACCTGAACACAGGAGGAACCTATGGCAATAGAAAACAGTGCAGTGCTAAACGAGAAAAACAAACTTGTCTTTCAACGCTTTTACCAAGAAGTGCTCAATCAAGGAAATTTAGACGTGATTGACGAAGTGGTTGACCCGAATGTGATTTCTCACAATCCAATGCCGGGTCAACCACCGGGCGCGGCTGGTCTCAAAGAAGCCCTGGCCGGTTTCAAGAAAGCATTCCCAGACTTAAAAAATGTGGCCGAAGACATTATCGCCGAGGCGGATAAGGTCGTTGGCAGATTTACCGTGACCGGAACGCATCAAGAGGAATTTATGGGCTATCCGCCCACTGGTAAACAATTTACCTACGAGGAGATAGTTATTGTGCGACTTAAAGCTGGAAAAATCGTCGAACACTGGGCGGTGGCCGATGTTTTGGCGATGATGGAACAGTTGGGAGCAATTGAGTACAAAAACAAATAGCTGAGTGGGGTTTATCGGTTTCGGTTATCTTGCTGGGCATCCTCCGCCGCCCAACACAGCGCGTACCCGAACCCCGGCAAAGTGCGCCGGGGCTGGCGTGGTGGGTGGGACTGCCGCCCGTAGGGACGGTGTGCGCGTTTTGAGCCTTTTTCATGGCTTGAAGTTGGTTACGTCAAAGTGGCGCCCCCTCGTCCCGCCAGTACCCCGAAGGGGCATAACGCCAGCCGTTGGGCGGCTTCGCCCCTTACTAACCTCGCATCGTCAGTTCGATTGTCAAATTTTATGAAAACCAACCCGAGAGTTTTGCGGAAAATTAGTTCCGCTACGCTGTAGGAAACCGTTTAGTTCAAGAAGGATCGAAAGGAGAGTTTAGAAACAACATGGACAATAAACTTATTGCAAAAGCAACAACTACGATCAACGCTTCCGCGCCTAGAGTTTGGGAAGCCCTAACAAATCCCAAACTCATAAAGCAGTATCTTTTCGGGGCTGAAGTAATTTCCGATTGGAAAGAAGGCAGTCCTATAATCTACAAAGGTATTTATGAAGGTAAGACCTATGAAGACAAAGGCAGTGTTCTCAAAGTAGAACCCGAAAAGCTGCTACTCCTCACTCATTGGTCTCCCTTATCCGGTTCCCTCGATACCCCTGAGAACTATCATAAGGTAAGTTACGAACTTGCTGTTGAAAACGGCAGTACCCAGCTTACTATTACCCAAGACAATAACTCCACTGAAGAAGAGCAAGAACAGAACGCAAAGTTTTGGAAAATGGTGCTTGACGGCATGAAAAAGCTGCTTGAAGGCTGAGAGCAAAGTACACACTTGTGGGTTGGCAATCATTCAACCACATGCGCCATGTTAAATCAAAGCCGCCAACAAGGCGTGCAGCAACTGTCTTGGATGTCAAGGCAGTTGTTGTGTTTTATGTAGGAAAGCACGAGCCAGTCAGGCGATGGACGTGCAGGGGAAGATAGTGCGCGTGTGACACCAGCGTGCGGAACTTGCAGCGTATAATCCCCTTTATGTCTTCGCTAAAAGAATACTTTCTCCTGGATCCCGAGGTCGTCTTTTTGAACCACGGCTCGTATGGCGCGACCCCGAAACCGGTATTCGAGGCGTACCAGAGCTGGCAGCGGCGTCTGGAGCGCCAACCGGTGCGCTTCCTGGGACGTGAGTTCAACGGGCTGATGCAGGCTGCGCGCGGTGCCCTAGGAGAGTACCTGAACGCCGACGCTGACGACCTCGTGTACATCCCGAATGCGACTCACGGCGCCAACATCGTCGCTCGCTCCCTGGACCTGAAGACGGGGGACGAGATCCTGACTACGAACCATGAGTATGGCGCCTGCGATTACACCTGGGAGTTCGTCTGCGAGCAGACCGGCGCGAGGTATGTCCGGCAGCCCATCCCACTGCCCGTCCACAGCGACGAGGAGATCGCCGAGCAATTCTGGATGGGCGTGACGCCACGAACGAAAGCGATCTATCTCAGTCACATTACCTCCACCACGGCACTGCGCCTGCCGGTGGAAGCGATCTGTCGCCGTGCCCGCGAAGCAGGTATCCTTTCCATTGTTGATGCGGCGCACTCACCAGGGCAGATCCCCGTCGACCTGCAAGGCATGGGTGCAGACATCGCCGTTGGGAATTGCCATAAATGGATGATGGCGCCGAAAGGGGCAGCGTTCCTATACGTCCGCCGCGATGTTCAAAATATTATCGACCCTATGGTGGTCAGTTGGGGAATGCACCCCACGCCGGATATCGCCACCGGTTCCCGCTTTGTTGACATTCTTCAATGGACCGGCACCAAAGACCCGGCTGCCGCGCTGGCTGTGCCTGCGGCGATCCGTTTCATGGAGGAGCATGATTGGGAGCTTGTGCGCGGCACGTGCCATCATCTGCTCCGTCAAGCCATCGGGAGAATTTGCGACCTGACCGGGCTTGCGCCGCTCTACCCATTGGATTCGGACTTCTACAGCCAGATGGGGATTGCTCCGCTACCGCCTTCCGACCTCGCCGTGCTCAAATCCCATTTGTACGATGAACACAGGGTCGAAGTGCCGCTGACCGAATGGCAAGACCGGCAGTTCATCCGCATCTCCATTCAAGGGTACAACACCCAGGCAGATGTGGATGCGCTGGTGGAAGCGCTTCACATTCTGCTGCCGCAAGTGCGTCCGGTTGACCACGAGTAAGAGTGCCCAGCGTGTAGCCATGAAGTTGCTGCCTTAACGACGGAACAAATAGGGCCAGGGGTGCGTTCAAGGAATGGAGCAGGTCTTCCGGACCTGTCATTTTCTCTTTAGAAACAGGAAGGACCATGAGGCAAAATTTCTTTCTTCCATTCGCTGTATTCATCATCCTTGGGATGGCAGTGGCAGCCTGTTCTCCTGTAACTCCAGCCACCCAGGAACCTGCGGCAACCCCACAATCAACTTCTCCTAATGAAGCGTACTATTCGCTGACTGTGGAGACCGGCGTCGAGCAGGTCGACCGCGTTCTGGAGGCGGTTGCGAGCGGTGACCCGCAGGCTCTGCGCGCCGTTGTCGAGTTTACGGAGGCGATCTGCACGCAAGGGGACGGACTTGGTGGTCCCCCGAAATGCCGGGAAGGGGAGGCTGAGGGGTCACCCATGGAGGTGCTGCCGTTCATTGGCTCAGAGGGCAGCTTTATTCGTAAGGATGAGATCGAGCGCTGGACCGGGATCGATGTTTCCGGCGTGTACGCTATTTACGAGGTCTCGTCCGACGTGAGCCCGGAGCAGTATTATCCTGCCGGGGAGTATGTAATCCTGTTCGTAAGTGATGAGAACCAGCCCGCGGTCGCCTTGCGCGTGGGTGAAAGCGGAATTGTGCGAGTGGATCATATCTTCGACTCCTCCGTGCAGTCCTTGAATGCCATGCTCGAGCGCGAAGCCTCGGCGGTACTCCTCCCGCCCAAATCTTGAGTTTGAGGTATATTTATGGGCTGTTCGCCCGTTTCCCGTATGGCAAACGACTGACGAACGGACGGAAACAGGATTTGATGCCTGACTATAATCCTTCCCGCCGGCGTGTGGGAAGAGTTTTCCCGGGTCGTTGTCGCCCGGATAGAACCATATATGAGGTGAATGATGTACGTTGCTCGACGCTCGATTATCCCATTGCTGCTCATCGGAATTCTGCTGGTTTCCTGTGGAGGGCAGCCCGCTGCTGGCGAGCCGACTCCGGATGTTGACGGTACCATCGCCGCCGGTGCAGAGACCATGGTGGCATCGATTTTTCAGACGCAGACTGCCTCAGCGCCAACGGCGACGAATACGCCATTACCGACGCTGACGCCGCTTGCCTCGTCGACCGCCCTGGCTCTGACCGCTCCGACCTCGCTTGCCACTCAGGCGTTTTTCCCGAACGTCACCGTGATCCCTGCCATTACCGGCACTTTCTTTACTCTGACGCCAAGTTCGTCTTCACTGGCGGTGGGATGCAACAACTTGCGGTTGATCTCAAGTTACACCGTACCAGAAGGTCCGTTCGAGCCAGGAGACGAATTCACGCAGTACTGGCAAGTGGAGAACAATGGCACCTGCGACTGGGTGTATCTATATCATCTTGTGTTTGTCAGCGGGAACCGGATGGGCGGATCGCCCGGCAGGCTGAGCAAGGTCATTGAGCCCTATAAGTGGACCACACTTTCCGTGGGACTGGATGCACCCAATTCAACGGGCACGCACACGGCTACCTGGCGCTTTAGCGATCAGGGCGGTACTGCGTTTGGAGCAAATCTGCCTGTGTCGATCAGAGTGGAAAATTCTTCCTATCCGTAGGAATTGCTTTTTGAGAGTGCTTTGAAAATGGTTGTATAACCACAGATGAACATGGATAAAATGGATTTGAGTGGCTCTCAAGCTGCGTTCATCCGCGTTTACACTTGCACCGCACTGCGCTCGGTGCAGTGCAGGTGTCTGTGGTGAGTGACGGCTTAAGAAATACTTTCTTAAGGCTGTGTGTCGAGCTGCTGCCTGATCGCCTCGGTGTACGCCTCACTTCCCCGGTAACTCAGGTGCGTCTGGTCGTCGATGAACCAGTTCTGGTGGCTATGTGCCAGCCCATCCCAATCGATCAACTCCGCTTGTGGCCAGCGTGCCACACCCTCGGCGAATTTCCTATTGATATAGTTTTCCCAGCCGATGGGTCGATGGACGTTGATGAAGATCACTCGTTCAATCTTATGAGCCAGCAAGGCATTCATGACCTCGTCGAACACTGGCTCCTCGAACGGGCGGTTGCTTCCAAGATGGATTACAACTACGCGTGAGAGATGTCCCTCCCTGTACAGTCTTTTGACCAGGGCAGGGACATCCTCCATTTTGCGTTTGCGTTCCGCGTCGATGTAAATATCCTCCCCAAGTACATCATCCATCATGGGCGCTGCGCCCTGCATGATCGAATCGCCGATCAGCGTTACGCGGGGCAAGTCGATACTCGGTGTTGACGTCAGCGCCCAGGCTTTTTCAGTTGGCAGGGAAAGAGCTGATGGCGTCCTTGTGGGTGTTGGATCAATCGTATGTACCGCTGCTGTGCTTTGCGCAGTTGGAAGAATCGCCGGACTGGCATCGGCTGTGCCTTGATGAATCGATCCCTGCCAGATCAATACCAGGCTGGCAGAAAGGATGCCCGCGCCAACCCCGACTCTTTGAGGAACAGACCATCTCTTGAATGATGCCTGCCAGGCGCGGATGCTTGTACCGAATCCCTGCTGCCGTACCGGCGTTTCGATCCAGCGATAGCTTAGTTCTGCAAGTATAAATGTAATAACCACTTGCGCTGCTCGAACGGGTAGATCGGGCAGTTGAATGTCAATCCCGGGGCGTGACAACATAAAGACGGGCCAATGCCAGAGATAGATGCTGTAACTGCGTGAGCCGATCCAGCGCAGGACGGGTGTTTCGAGAAGTTTACTGATCCATGTCGCTGGACTTGACGCTCCAACGATCAACAGAGCGCTCGCCAGCGCAGTGATCAGGATTCCGCCGCGATACAAAAAGGCCTGAAATTCGTTAAGTTTATTGTAGAGGATCATCAAAGCGAGCAGTCCCGCCCAGCCGAACATTTCCAATTTGAGGCGACTTGTGGTGTGTAAGCGTGAAGCAGTTCCAGGCGGCCAGAGCACCGACAGCATGGCTCCAACGAGGAAGCCGGTCGTGCGGGTGTCGGTCCCATAGTAGACCCGTATGGGGTCGGTTCCAGGAGAGTAGAGGAACGCCATCCACAGAGAGGATGCCGCAACCATAAGGGTTATCGCTGCCAGCAACGCATAACGTGAACTGTTCAGCGTGCGGAGCAGAATAAGCAGGAACAGGGGCCAGAGCAAATAGAACTGTTCCTCCACTGCGAGTGACCAGAGTTGTTGAAGAAGGGGAGGTCTTCCGAAGGCTTCGAAGTATGGAACTTCGCGAACAATGTACACCCAATTCGTTATATAGAATAAGGCAGCCGGAATATCCTCTTTCAGGCGTGGCAGGGCATCGCGTGCAAACATGATTGCCAGGAATGGCAAGGCAAGCAAGAGCAGCCACACGGCTGGCAAGAGCCTGCGGGCGCGGCGCAGCCAGAAATTCTTAAGATCGATCCTCTCGGTTGATTGCCATTCTGCCAGCAGGAGCGACGTGATCAGGAAACCGGAAAGCACAAAGAAGGTTTCCACGCCCAAAAATCCCCCGAGCGCCCAGGGAGAATTGGCATGGTAGAAGAGGACAGCCATCACAGCCACGGCACGGATTCCGTCCAGGCCGGTAATGTAAGCCAGGCGATTTGCAGAGGTCATAAGGATATGGACAAAGTATTCAAAAATGAGTTTACGTTGCAGTCCATGGAAATATTAAGTCTTTATGCGCACTCAAAGGTATTGAGATAACGGCATGAAGTATAGCATAACAGGAGGTTCAGAGAACAATTATGGATATTACATTAGCATTAGGCGGCGGTGGAGCCAAGGGTAATTCACACATCGGTGTGATCCGCCGCCTCGAAAAGGAAGGGTTTCAAATCAAAGCGGTTGCCGGGACCAGCTTTGGGGGATTGATCGCTGTCCTGTATGCAATGGGGTACTCCGCGGACAAAATGGAAGAACTGTTCGCTTCGGCGGACCAGACCCAGTTCTACGGTCATGCACCGGACGATGGTCCTTCACTGATCGGGCTGGCGGGAGTGACCCGTCTTTTGGAGGAACAGCTCGGAGATCGCACCTTCGAAGATCTCAAATTGCCCTGCGTCGTCACTGCCGTCGATCTAAAGAGCGGCAAGGAAGTTCTGCTATCGAAGGGACGTCTGGTAGATGCCATGCTTGCTACCATTGCAATGCCGGGAGTCTTCCCCGCCCGCTACATCGACGGTCTCGAACTCGTCGATGGTGGAACGCTGGACCCTGTCCCGGTGGCGCCTGCCCGCATGCTCGCGCCCAAGCTGCCGGTCGTGGCGGTCGTGCTGACGATGCCCATGGGGGTTCCCGCGCAGTCATGGCGGATTCCGTTCCAGAAATACTGGGCGGGAAGAATCGTTTCCCGTCTATTAAGCAAAATGCGTTACGATTCGGTCTGGGACATCTTCTCGCGTTCACTTGACATTACCTCGCGTGCCATGACACAATACCGCCTCGAAGTGGACCGCCCGGAAGTCATCATTCGCCCCCAAGTGTATGAGATCGATACGCTGGATGTTGTGGACGTCCGTGAAGTTGCGAAACGAGGCGAGGCAGCCGTCGAAGCGGCACTGCCTCAGCTTCGCAGCTTGTTCACATGGCGTAACCGCTGGCGCCGCAGTTTCGGAGTCTATAACCATAGGAGTCTCTAAATGAGAGATTTGCGTGAGTATGCAAAACAGACCAACGTTCGTCTGGCGTTGGGCGTTTTCATCCTGCTTTTTGTTGTGGGAGTCGTATTGGTCTGGCTAATCTATGGCGGGAACGCAGCCGGGATGGCATTCACCTGCCTGTTGGCAGCGCTCTTCCCCGTCATCCTGATCCTCTTTATTTTCGTCGCCATCGAATGGATCCTGAAACATGCCCGACCCAAATAGCACCTCCCTGATCAACTTCCAGGATTGGACTCTGCGCATCCGTGAATCGGCGCAGCCTTCGCCGCGTTTAATGCTGTTGATTCACGGTCTTACCGGCGACGAAAACTCGATGTGGGTCTTCGCGCAGAATCTGCCCTCTGAGTACTGGATGGTGGCGCCGCGCGCGCCCCATCCATCGCAGATGGAGCAGGGAGGATATTCCTGGAACCCGGCTCGGGGCGAAGATGTTGATCGCCCTACCTTCGAACAGTTGGAGCCTGCTGCCGAGGCATTGATCCGCCTGGTGGATGACTATTCAGCTTCGGCTGGGTTGGAGGCGAACACCTTTGATGTAATGGGGTTCAGCCAGGGCGCGGCGATGTGCAGCACCCTGGCATTCCTGTATCCGCAGCGAATCCGAAGGGTGGGGATCCTTGCGGGGTTTGTTCCGGGCGGGTTAGAAGAGCGCCTCTCACAGCGTCCATTGGAGGGAAAGCCCTTTTTTGCCGCGCATGGCACCAGGGATGAAACAGTGACAATCGACGTTGCCCGCGCATCTATGGAGATCCTCGAGCAGGCAGGTGCGAAAGTCACTTTTTGCGAAGACGACGTTGGACACAAGGTCAGTGCCGCCTGCCTGCGCGCCTTGAAAAGTTTCTTCTCAGACATGCGAAGCGCGCCGCATAGCGGCAGCGTGGACAAGTGAAGCAGTCCTAGGGATTAATCACTTCTCACCCGGATGTTGACTAGCCTCTTGTTTGCAGTTATCCTTATATTCATAAAGTAGTAACGGCTTTAGCCGTTTAAGAGCGACTGCACCTGTGCTGAGGGACGGTGTCAGGAAAGTCGCTACTACACTCTACGGTGTAATCAATGAATCAAAACCTCTCCCGTCGTGACTTCCTCAAACTTGCAGGTGTTGGTCTGGGGGCACTAGCGTTCCGCCCGTATAAGCCATTCGGTCTGGAATATTTGTCTATCCCCAGGCGACTGCCTGAATTCCCCGCCAGTGACATCATTGGACGCACGGTAGACCCCGATATCAATCTTCGCAGCACTCCCTCAGATGACCCGAACAATGTGATCGGCAAATTAGGCGCGGACGAATTGCTAGAATGGGGACGCCAGGTTGTAGGTAGCGTAACCGGCTTAACCAACCAGCGCTTCGTGGAAACCCCGAATGGTTATATTTATGCCTCAGTTCTCCAGCCCACTCGCAATCTCCCAAATACACCGATTAACGAGATGCCTGCCGGGCAGCCGGGCTTTTGGGCAGAAGTGACCGTTCCCTATATTGATCTGGCTCATGATGGTGTGGTTGCATCGCCATGGATGCAGAGCAACATCGAATTTAACTTTCCGCCGCGTCTGTATTATGGACAGGTCGTGTGGATCGATCAGATTCGTTCGGAGAATGGTTTTGTCGAATATCGCTGGAACGAGGATGCTCCTCATGGTTACGGGTATGGCGCCTCCGGTGAGTTCTTTTGGGGGGATGGCGCTGGACTCAAAGTGCTAACCGATGCAGATGTTGCACCCATCAGTCCAGATATTGATCCGGCTGAGAAAAGGATCGAAGCCAATCTGGACTATCAGACTTTATCCTGTTACGAAGGAAGTAACGAGGTTTATTTCTGCCGCATCTCCAGCGGTTTAGGCATCGACCTTGGTACCGGCCAGCCAAGCGATGAGCTTGCTACACCGGTGGGCAATCTGCTGACGCACTGGAAGATCATCTCGCTTAATATGACGGCGGGCACATTCCAATCTGGATATTCGACACCTGCGGTACCCTGGTCAACGATGGTCAGTGGTGACGGAGTCGCCATCCATGGCGCGTTCTGGCATAACGCGTTCGGCGAAAAGCGTTCGCACGGCTGTATTAATGTCACACCCGAGGATGCGAAATGGATCTTCCGCTGGACGACTCCTCATGTGTCCCTGGCGCAAAGTGAACTGCGCATGTCTCTGCCGGATCATGGGACAATCGTGGTGAGCACGGAAACTCAGTTCTAAGGCAAAAGGAATTGCATGGACATCGCACAGGTAACCATAGGACTAGCATTTTTAGCGGGATTGGCATCCTTCCTATCTCCTTGTGTGTTTTCCTTGGTCCCGGCTTATATCGGGTATCTTGGCGGGCGCGCCGCGGGCGGCGAGGTAACTGAGAACAACCGCTTCATCACGTTCACACACGGACTGGCGTTCGTGCTCGGATTCAGCGTTGTTTTTATTACGCTGGGCGTTGCCACCTCGGCATTTGGGCGGCTGCTGTTCGACTTGCGCTTCCTGCTCTCCAAGGTGGGGGGAATCATCGTCATCATCTTTGGCTTGCATATGATCGGTGTCTTCCGCATCCCGTTCCTGGAATACGATACACGCGTGCAGCAAATGCCCGACCGTAAATGGGGGTATCTTTCCTCCGCGCTGATGGGCGTCTTTTTCTCGGCAGGCTGGGCACCCTGTGTGGGACCGGTGCTGGGCGCGATCCTGACGCTGGCGTTGAATGGCGGCTCGGTCTCAACAGGTGTTTCGCTGCTTTCAGCCTACTCCGCCGGACTGGCAATTCCCTTCCTGATCGCGGCGCTGGGGGTTGGGTGGGTTTCGATCACGTTGCGCAAATATGGCAAGGTCATGCACTACATCGAGATCGGCATGGGAGTTGTGCTGGTGATCCTTGGTATTATGCTGTTTGCCGGCGTTTTCGAGTTGATCGCTCAAAGAGCTCAGTTTTTCTGGATTGACTTCGGTTTATAGGACCTGATTATCCCTTATGCTTACCGTCACACTTTACACGCGCAAAGATTGCCAGCCGTGCGAGCAGGCAAAAACCGACCTGGAATCCATTCAGGAGAAATATCCACATCGCCTTGTTGAAATTGATGTAGATAGTGACCCGGGACTCCAAAAAAGATATCTGGCAGATGTCCCGGTGGTGGAAGTGGGACCTTATGCCCTCAAAGCGCCATTCGATAAACAGAAACTGATGATGACGCTTGGCGCGGCGGGTGACCGACGCGGTCAGCTCGACAAGCTGGGGCGTGAGGATCATTACGACCGCGTCCGGCGCGGGCAGACGATCAGTGGCGGCGACCGGTTAATGAACTGGATATCACGGCATTACCTCGCCGTCGTCAACCTGTTCATGTTGCTATATTTTGGTTTGCCCATCCTCGCGCCGGTGCTAATGAAGGCAGGTGCTACACTTCCGGCAAATGTGCTCTACACGATCTACAAGCCGCTTTGTCACCAGTTCGGTTTTCGATCCTTCTTCCTGTTTGGCGAGCAGGCATACTATCCGCTGGCAGAGGCAGGCATCTCAGGTGTGAAAACATTCGAGCAGGTGACCGGGTTCGAGGATCTCGATAACCCGGCAGCCTTTTCCCGCTTTGAAGCGCGCCAATTTACAGGCAACGAAGCGGTTGGTTATAAGATAGCGTTGTGTGAACGCGACATGGCGATCTATGGCTCGATCCTGCTCTTTGGGCTTGTCTACGCCGCTACAGGGCGGCGCCCGAAACCCCTTCACTGGACCTTGTGGATACTGATCGGGATGGGTCCGATCGGGCTGGATGGATTCTCGCAACTATTCAGCCAGATGGACTGGCCCTGGCTGGCTTCCATCCTTCCCTATCGCGAGAGCACTCCACTTTTGCGTGTGCTCACCGGTGGACTCTTCGGTCTCACTACAGCCTGGTTTGCCTACCCCTACATGGAAGAATCGATGGCGGAGACGCGCCAGTTCTTTATCAAAAAGTTTGCCTCCATAAGGCAGAATAATTTATCTTCAGCCTCCTAGAAAACTAAAACAACGCATTCGTTTAGAGGTTGCTCAGCATGGCATTTGTTCAGCATAACGGAATCCGTTATTTTCAATTTGAATCGATCCAGACCCGGCACGGTTTGTTTACGCGGCATGGCGGCGTCAGCCCGGACCCCTGGGGTTCACTGAACGTTGGCGGGACTGTGGGTGATGACCTGGCGCGGGTCCGTGAGAACCGCCTCCTTTCGTTCGAAGCCCTGGGCTGTGAGCCGGACACAATGTTCGACGTGTGGCAGGTCCACAGCGCAGATGTGGTCTGCGCGCACGCACCGAGGCCCCTGGATGAATCCTATCGCCAGGCAGACATTATTCTGACGGATACACCCGACGTCAGCCTCTTCATGCGCTTTGCAGATTGCGTGCCGATCCTCCTGCATGACCCGCGCCAGGGAA
>JAICQC010000612.1 GCA_025938055.1 Anaerolineales bacterium
GAAGTGTTGGGAGCGCCCAAAGGCGTCAACCTGGATTTTCGACGTGCACCTATCTTTTTCGGACTCTTCACCGGGTTGATCTTCCTCGGCGCCCTCGTATCCTTGATTCCAAACCTGCCTGTCATCCAATGGCTGGTCGCCGTGCAGGTCCGCAACGGGGCTCTGCTGCCCATCATGCTGGTGTTCCTTTTACGGTTGATCAACGATGAAGGGCTGTTGGGTGTACTCAAGAACACGCGCACCTATAACGTGTTGGGTTGGGGTACATTCGCCCTGATCACGATCGCGGTGGTCATTATGCTGGGCAGTCAAGTCCTCAGCCTGCTGGGTGTTATTAAGTAAGCTCTGAGCGCTGTCTCGAGCGGGAACAGGAAATTACGTAACCGCTATCCCTTCACTCCTCCGCAAGAATTCCCGGATCGAAATAGATGCCGCCGCGCCTTCGCCTACAGCAGAAGCGACCTGTTTGGTGCTGCCGTGGCGCACGTCTCCAGCAGCGAAGATCCCCGGCACACTGGTCTCAAACGGCAGCGGTTCCATGCCCATGAAGTCCTTGCTATGCGAGATGTCGTGACCGGTCGTCACAAAACCATACGAATCTAATTCCGCATAGCCCTTGAGGAATCCTGTGTTGGGCAGCTGCCCAATAAAAATGAATGCCGCCGCGGGGTGAATTTCCTCCGTCTCATTGGTTTGTGTATTACGGATCTTCAGCGTTTTCAGCTTGGAGTTTTGCCCTTCGATGGCATCAACCACCGTGTGATATCTCACTTCGACGCGTGAGCCTGGTTCGTTCACTTTCGCCAGCGCAACGCGGCTCACCGTGAGACGGTCTCCGCGCACCAACAGGGTTACGTTTTCGGCAAAGTTTGTCAGATGCAAGCCTTCCTCCACGGCAGAGTTGCCGCCACCTATAACTACAATTTCCCTGGCGCCCTTGTAGAACGGTCCATCACAGGTCGCGCAGAAATGGATGCCGGCGCCGATGTAATCGTCTTCCCCTGGCACGTCGAGACGCCGGTACGACGCACCGGTGGCAATCAGAATGGCACGCGAGTGATAATGCTTGCCATCGGAGGTATAAACCTCGTGATAGCCTTCTTCCATCTCGAGTCGTTCCACATCCACCGCCTGCAACGTTTCCACGCCAAAACGCCGCGCCTGCTGCGCCACCCGCTCAGAGAATTCCTGCCCGCTGATCCCCTCGGGGAAACCGGGGAAGTTATCCAGGCCGACGGTGATGCCCGCCTGTCCGCCAAGCCCCGAGCGCTCGATCAGGAGCACGTCTGCGCCTTCGCGCGCAGCGTAGATCGAAGCCGTCAACCCGGCGGGTCCGCCTCCGATAATGATGAGGTCATAATATGTTTTTTGGGCTTCGGTTTTGAGTCCCAGCTTCTTTGCCAGTTCCGCATTCGTCGGCTCGACGAGAAAGGAACCATCCTGGAACTCGATCAGGGGGATGATGCGTTTGCCGTTGTTCCTCTCCAGCACATACGCTTCGCCTGCCATATCCTGTTCGATGTCTACCCAGCGAAAGGGGATGAACTGCTCGCCGAGGAACTTCTTTGAGCGGC
>JAICQC010000484.1 GCA_025938055.1 Anaerolineales bacterium
AGAAAGACTGTTACTCATAAAAGTCAGATCCGGCTCTTCAATTGATTAGAGAAGAAAATAGGAGAGGAAAAATTGATTTGTGTAAAAGTACCCCTAAGCGGACATGCTCCGAACTACCATCCCCGCTTTCGGGGGTAAATAAATTTTCCGCAAGGGCGCATAGATATACAAATGGTGAGTTCAATTCATGCTTGATGGTTGCGCCTTGCGGGTCAACTATAATTCGCTTCGCCAAAATCTGCAAGCGCATCCCTAACTTTCTGCTAATTTCCGAGCCCACTGATAACGAACCAAGTCACTCTGCTTTTATAGTCCGCAATATAATAGCCCAGACTATGAATGCAATGCGACTCTATTCGTCAACCATGTCTTTCCAGTCATACAGAATGACATCTTTTCTATTTTCTGAGAGGTTTCTAATCTGATCCGTGAAGCCTGAGCGGGAGCAGAGTCCAAATAGGATCGTTTTTTCATTGACTTCCCTTAATAAAGCCCTTGACTTCCCTTCCAGCTGTTCCAGGACATCACTCCCCACGCGACGCCGGCTCCATTTGCACTCGACCAGCATGGTATGCGTATCGCTGAGTAAAACGAGATCGATTTCCTCGTTTGCCTGCCACCAGCCTCCAATTTGTTGTGGTCGAAAAGGTAATTCTCCTTTCAACCCCTTCCGCCAAAAGTATTGATAGCAGACCTGTTCAAAAACACTGGACGTGAAAGCGTCCAGGTCTGGAGAGATAGCCGTATCGAACACTGCATCTTTCGCACCGCGTTCCAATTGGGAGTGATTGGGCAGAACAAACCGGAACCAGAATCGCAGGAAATTATCTTTAAGGCGATAGACTCCTCGGCGGCTCTTATGAGGTTGTGTTTCCGTCACAGGAACAACGCGTTCCACCAGGTGAAGTTGTTGGAGTGTCTCCAGGTAGGGAGTAATATTCTCCAGTCCCGCAGCCTGTTTGATCTCATTCTGGCGGGTGTTGCCCGACGCGATTGCTTGCAGCACGGCAAAGTAATTCCGCGGCTCGCGCAATTCCTGTTGGAGGACAAAGCGCACTTCATCATAGAGCGCAGATCCACGTGTCAGGATGCCATCGAGAATATTGGTTTTCAGCGATTGTTCGGGTCGAATCGTTTGTAGATAGGCAGGCGTTCCCCCATATACGGCATAAGCCCGCAAGCGATCATCAGCAGAATAAGAGGAGAAAAATTGTTGTGCATCTATAAATTCAAGCGGCTCCAGTAGATATTGAGCAGTACGCCGACCATACAATGGTGCGTTATATCCCAACACTGTTTCCTCCATCATCCCAATATAGGAACCGTTCAAGATCAGCATGATCTGCGTGTTCTTCAAGGACCGGTCCCAAGTCCGCTGTAGGATGGATGCCAGCGACGGATCTGCCGCGACGAGGTAGGGAAACTCATCCAGTACGACTACCAACCGCTCAGACTGGACCTGCCTTGCCAGTGTGCTCAAAAGATCATCCCATGTGTTGTACACCGCGCTCACTTGTCCAACACCGAAGATCACGTCATTCACAGCTTTGGATAGATTGGCGCGCAAGGTCTGCTCTGGAACTTGGTCCGCCACAAAGAAGATATGCCGCTTGCCCTGACAAAAATGTGCCAGCAATTCGGTCTTCCCAACCCGCCGCCTGCCATACAGGACAAACAACTCAGCCCGCCCGGAATGGTAGTGTTTTTCGAGTAAATCTAGTTCCGAGATACGATTGACGAACATGAGGAAGGGCTCCGATAAGATAATCGTGATTATGATAATCACGATTATCTTATCACATTTTGGCTATATATAGTACTGCACCTAAGCAGCGGTTTGAATTGGGGCCATTATGCAGTTTTTGCTCGCTGCGGTTTCACGCAGGCAGCGGAAAATGAGATGCAGAAGTGTGTGGTTCACATGGTTGATCTAAACATAATCGATCGGGCCTTGAGGTAAAGTCCTACTTCTGGCCCACTAAAAAGAACTCACACCCTGCCAAACAGAGTCCTACTTAACCCGTCCAAAGAGATAATGCGGGACCAGCACCTCTACAAGTTGTGGCTCTAATGTCGCGCGGCATTTAGTTCGCGACATCCCTTGGAGAGAATGAGTTCAATTAGTTCATTTATTCGCGTGCTCTACCAAGGCGAGACTCGGTGATAGATACGTATTAGGCGGCAATATGGATATGGAGCAAAGAAATCGACTTTTTGTATTAATTGTGCGATTTGATCTTGTTGATAGGTACCAAATCTAGCTTCCCCCTCTGTTCAAAACGCAAACTAGCCACAAACTCATCTACGCTTTCCAAATTTCGATTGGATTCATCCAATTTGCATGCCATAAGATCAGGTTGTTCCGCACTGTTCTTCCTAGAGATAGATAAATTCTGCAAAAGAGAGCCAAGATACACAAACGGTGAGTTCAGCTCGTGTCCTACGATCTTACCCCGCGAATCCACGATAATCCGCTTGGCCAAAATCTGCAAGAGTGTGCCCTGCTGCTTCCCTTCAAGGCGTGGATAAAGATCGGCCATTCTTGCCATCAAAGCCAATGCCGCATCAAGATCATCCAGATGTACAGTCACTTCGCGTTCGAGCTCGGCGATGGTCAATTCAAGATGATGGAGTTTCTCCTGCCACTCCCTGCGAAGCTGGTTATAAGTTTCCTCGGTCATTTTTCCAGTGATAAAAAGCCGACCTAATTTGGCTTCCTCTTCTTTCACTTGCGAGCGTTGGCGGTTCAGTTCCGAAACTCTGGTTTCTTTATCGTTTTCGGAAACCTGCTTCACTTCCGCCTCGTAGATGGCGCGGATGGCAGGAATAAGTTCAGGGCTAACTGCGATAGAGCGCAACCATTCTGGAATCTGATTGTCTACGATACCACACGGGATATGAACTTTCGCGCCGTTTGGTTTTTCATGAGTAATGTAATAAGCATAACTTTGTGAGTATCCCGTGGGCGTTGAGCCATACATTTTGAATTGTTGCTCTCCCATCTGCATCCATAAAAGGCCGCGTAAGAGGTAATCTTGTTTTTTTGGCCGGGATTTTTCTTCATTATGTCTATGAAGGATTTCTAATCCCTGTAGAAATTGCTCGGTCGTGACAATCGGTTCCCAGTTTCCCCGTACCTCTCCCATCTTGATGCCAAAGCGTTTCGAGACCACCCAACCTGCATAAAAAGGGTTATGAAAGATTTCAAACAGGCGATTGTGAGCCCAATTACGATTTCCTCTCTTAGGACTATCCCATGCCCACGGACGACCAGTCGAGCGCATATATCCTCTTCTTGTCAACTCATCGCATATCTGTCGGAGGGTATACCGTCCGGTCAGCAACAACTCCCAGCCTTCCGTCAGTGCCCTTTGGAACTCTGGATCGGGTTCAACCCATCGATCGTATTTGTTGC
>JAICQC010000067.1 GCA_025938055.1 Anaerolineales bacterium
AATAGATCTGTAACAAAACAGTAACAAACTGCCTCGAATCCGAGGCGATTAAGACTGTATAATACCCTGCGATAGGACAGGTCAGGCTGCTCTCCACCGGAGAAGCAGTTTGATGCTCAACGCAGCCTATTCCCCAATATTCTGTTCTTAAAATGAGCCTCCCGCGTGTTTTGCGTAGCCCTGCCGAATGGCAGAGCGCTGCATATTTACACGGAGGGACCGATGGTGTCTCCTGATTGTTTAGGAAAGACTATACTAATTATCAAGGCATCTTTGCAGCAAGCGGGAAAATTGTAAGTTTCTTTTATTAATAGACCATGTAGAAGGTAATAATATGAAAATGGATCGCAAAGCAAAGACTGGGGCCGCTGCGGAGAAATTACAAGTCACTGGGAAGAGTCGGCGCGTGACCTCAAAATCGGCTTCGATGCCCAACGGAAAACACCCACTGGCATCTTATGAACACATTCCCATCGGAATCGTAGAGTCTTCGCCTGATGGCAAACATCTGAATGTCAACGAGGAATTTTGCCGTATTACAGGCTACCAAAGGCAGGAACTTCTCCAGCTCGGCATTCGCGAGCTCACCTACGAGGAAGATTACACATTCGATATCAATTTGCACGAGCAGCTTGTTGCAGGAAAAGTCCCATTCTATAAAATCGAAAAGCGGATCAAAAGGAAGGATGGCGGGCTGGTCTGGGTGGAATTGACGCGCTCGCTCGTCCGAGACGAAGAAGGAGAGGCGCTTTACACGGTCGGTGCAGTGCTGGATATTTCAGACCGCAAACATGTGGAAAGAGTCCTGCGTGAATCGGTGGAGCGCCAGCGTCTTGCCACAGAAGCTGCGCGCATGTTCACCTGGGAATGGAATTTCGAAACGCAGATATACACACTCGCAGATAGTTTTGTACAGGTGCTGGGTTTCTCGGGAGACCTGCTTCCTCAGAACAAAATTGACCAGGTGCTCGGGTTGAGCCCTGCGGAGGATGTGCAGCGTATCCGCCAGGCGGTGGATAGAGCCATTGAGAGCCGTACAGATCTGCGTTCACTCCAGTTTCGCATGGTCAACCCGGAAAATGGTGAGACCGTCTGGCTGGAAATGAATGGAAAGGTTGTTTATAACGAACAGGGCAGGGCTGTGCGCATGTTCGGCGTGGCGCAGAATATTACCCAGAGCAAGCTGGCGGAAGAGAAGGAACGCCGCTTTGCCGCGAACATGCTGGCTGCTGCGGAGGCGAACGCCAAGTTTCGCACGTTCTTCGACCAGGGTTCTTATTTTGCAGGGGTGATGACTCCCGACGGCACCATTGTGGAGGCAAACCGTTTATCTCTGGAATTCTGCGGTTTCAAGCGGGAGGATATCGTTGGGAAGAAGTTCTGGGATTGCGGCTGGTGGAACCCATCGCCTGCCCTTGTGGAGATGATTCGCAGAGGCACTCAGGAAGCCGCACAGGGAAAGCTCTTCCGACAAGAGTCAAACTACTTCCTGGCAGATGGCAGCGAACGGTTTGTGGATCTGATCATCGCGCCGGTAAAGGATGAATCGGGTCAATTGCTGTTTCTTGCTCCGACCGGCACCGACATCACCGAACGCAAACGGGTCGAGCAGGCGTTGACAGAATTTGCCAGGCAGCAGGAAGCCCTCTATAAACTGGCAGACCAGTTGCATCGCACTGAGTCGGTGGAAGACATCTTCAACGCGGCATTGGATGCTATCTTAAGCGCCCTGCACTGCGACCGCGCTTCAATTTTGCTTTTCGACGACAGGGATGTGATGGCGTTTGCTGCCTGGCGCGGGCTTTCCGATGAGTACCGCCAAGCCACGACTGGACATTCTCCCTGGCAGCGTGGTGTCACCGATGCGGCGCCGATCTGCATCGATGACATTCGTACGGCTGACCTGGACGAGTCGCTTAAGACAGTGATCGAAGAAGAAGGAATTGGCTCCCTGGCATTTATCCCGCTGGTTTTGAATGGAAACCTGATCGGCAAGTTCATGGTGTATTTCAACACACCTCACGTGTTTGGTGCGAGTGAACTCGATCTCAGCTTGACGATCGCGCATCAGCTTGCTTTTGGTATCGACCGCCGACGCGCGGAAGAAGCCCTGCGTGAAAGTGAGCAGCGTTATCGCTTTATCGTGGAGAACACCTCTGATGGCATTTGGTGGATCGAACTTACCGAGCCCATGCCCATCTCCCTGCCAGAAGATGAGCAGATCGAGTGGTATTACAACCATGCCGTCATCCGCCAGTGCAATCTGGGTCTGGCGCGCATGTATGGGTATAACGCGGTCGAGGACGTGATCGGCATGCCGTTGCGCACCGTGATGCCGCCCGAGAACCCGTTGAACCTCGAATTGACGCGCAAGTTTATCCGTTCGGGGTACCGGCTGGTTGATTCTGAATCGCGCGAAATTGGCGATGGCGGCCGCGAACTGGTCTTCCTTAACAACATGATCGGCGTTATCGAGGAGGGCAAACTCAAAGGAGAATGGGGAACCAACCGCGATATTACAGAACGCAAACGCGCCGAGGAGGACTTGCGCGCCAGCGAAGAACTCTACCGGACCATTGCCCGCAGCATCCCGGGTGGCGGCGTCTATGTGGTGGATAAGGACTTCCGCTACCTGATCGCCGAGGGACCGGTGACCGTGGCGTTTGGGCTTTCGCGTGAGATCCTGGAAGGGCGCACGGTATCGGAGGTCTTTCCCGATGAGCGCGGCGCAAGGATGGAAGAGCGCCTGCGGCGAACTTTTGCCGGTGAGACTGTCGGTTTCGAGACGAACCACAACGGGCGTGTCTACTGGACGCAGCAGGCGCCGCTGCTCGATTCCGTTGGGCGTGTGATTATCGTCACCATCGACATCACGGAACGCAAGCAGGCAGAAGATGCATTGCGGCAGAGCGAAGAACGTTTTGTACGGTTCATGCAGCATCTGCCCGGGCTTGCATGGATCAAGGATCAGGATGGGCGTTATGTATATGCCAATGCTGCTGCTGAACGAGCGTTCCATACGCCGGGCGGGCAACTCTACGGCAAGACGGATGAGGATGTCTTCCCGGCGGAAATCGCGGCTCAATTCAGGAGGAATGATGAGCTTGTGCTCGCCGATGAGAAGGGTGTCCAGGTCATTGAAACGCTGGAGCAGGAGGATGGCATTCTTCATTATTCGCTGGTCAACAAGTTTCCCATTCCGGGACCAGATGGCAACATCACACTGATTGGCGGGACTGCTTTCGACATCACTGAGCGCAAGCGGGCAGAAGAAGCCCTCCAGGAATCAGAGGAACGTTTCCGTGCCATTCTCAACCAGGCAACCGCCGGAATTGTGCGCAAGGATACCGAGGGCAGACTGGTCTTCGTCAACCAGGCATTCTGCAATATGCTGGGGTATACCGAATCAGAGCTGATTGGCAAAACAGTGTGGGAGTTTATGCACCCGGAGGATGTCGCGGTAAATAAACAGTCTTATGAACGACTGATGGATGAGGGTATTCCATTCAAACTCGAAAGACGGTTCCTGCGCAAGGATGGTTCGGTGATCTGGGTGGATGCAAGTGTCTCACCGATTATGGATGCAGATGGCAAACTACAGTCGGCTGTTGCCGTGGAAGTCGACATTACCAGGCGCAAGCTGGCTCAGAAGGCACTGCGCGACTCCGAGAAGCGTTATCGCAACCTGTTCGATCTGATTCCCGTGGCGGTGTATAGCTGCGACGCGCAGGGTCTCATCCAGGAATACAATCATCGCGCCGTCGCATTATGGGGACGCGAGCCAGCCCGCAATGATCCGAATGAAAAATATTGCGGTTCCTTCCGGATCTATTATCCCGATGGCAGGTTCATGCCGCATGAAGCCTGTCCCATGGCGCGTTCCTTGAGCGGAGAGAGACTCGAACCACATGAATTCGAAATCCTGGTCGAACGCGAGGATGGCAGTCGGCGAAATGTGCTTGCGCATCCATTGCTGCTGCGGAACGAGCAGGGCGAGATCACCGGCGCGATTAATTGCCTGTACGATATTACCGAACGCAAGCAGGCGGAGGAAGCGCTGCGCGAATTGAATCTGCAGTTGGAAAGCCGTGTCCATCAGCGGACCGCCAGATTGAACGATGCGATCCAGACCCTGCGTGATGAAATTGCCGAGCGTAGAAAGGTGGAGGAGGCATTACGGAAGAGTGAGGCGGTCGCGCGTGAGAACGAAGAAAAGCTGAGCACACTCTTCGATTTGCTGCCGGTGGGCATCTCATTCCTCGATCGGGAGGGACACATCCTCCAGATGAACTCCGCCCTGGCAAATATTCTGAAACTGTCTAAAGAGCAGTTGCTGAATCAGGAATATACATCCAGAAAATACATTAAGGCGAACGGCACCCGGATGTTGCCAGCTGAATTCGCCAGCCAGCGCGCGCTCACGGAAGGCAAGACCGTGTATAACATCGAAACAGGTACTGTTCTGGAGAATGGTGATGTGGTGTGGACGAGCGTGAGCGCCGCGCCAGTGGCGGTGGGAAATGTGGACGCAGTGGTGGTTACGGTGGACGTCACCGAGAGCAAACGCGCCGAACGTGCCCTGCAGGAAAGCCGCGAGCGCCTGCAGGTCCTCTCCCAGCGCCTGGTGGAAGTGCAGGAAGAGGAACGCCGCGCCATTGCCCGTGAACTGCACGACCGCGTGGGGCAAACCCTTGCCGCGCTGAATATCAATCTCATCATCATCAGCGGACAACTGGCAGAGAAGGTAGACGAACAGGTTCGCGCCCGGCTGAGCGACTCGATGAATCTGGTCGCGGAAACGATCACGCTGGTGCGCGATGTGATGTCCAATTTGCGGCCGTCTGTGCTCGACGACTACGGTCTGGAAGCCGCATTGCAATCGTACGTGAGCGACTATATGACGCGCTATGAGATCAAGGTCGTGATGGAAAAATCCGAGCCATCCCTGCCGCGGCTGGGTCCCAGCATTGAGATGACGTTCCTGCGGATCGCGCAGGAGGCTCTGATGAATATCGCACGTCACGCGCGGGCAAGCCAGGTGGTCCTGGCTTTGCAGAGGGAGGAAAACAACGTTTGCATGACCATTCAGGATAATGGCAAGGGGATCCAATCCTGGCAGGAGGCTAATCGTCCGGGCAGCCACGGGCTTACGATCATGCGCGAGCGGGCCGAGGCATTGGGCGGCACGTTCAAGGTGGTCTCGGCTCCTGAACAGGGCACCCGGGTTGAGGTGAATATTCCGTTCAAAGAGGGCAACCTGACGGAAACCCGGAAAGAGCTGCTCTCATGATCACGGTCATCCTGGCGGACGACCATGCCATCCTGCGCGACGGTTTGCGTTTCCTGCTCGAAGCCGCGGGCGATATACACATCCTTTCCACGGCAGCCAACGGTCAGGAAGCTGTGGAACAAGCCACGATGCATTGCCCGGATGTTGTGGTGATGGATATCTCCATGCCGGTCATGAGCGGTATCGAGGCGACGAAACACATCTGTAAGATCTGCGAAAACACCAAGGTGGCGATCCTTTCGATGCACCATACCACGGAGTACATCCAGCGCGCGCTGGAAGCCGGCGCCGTGGGGTATTTGCTCAAGGATTCGGCAGGTGCCGAACTGGTGGCTGCCATCCGTGAGGTGAACAACGGAAAACGATATATCAGCAAAAAGGTCGCCAACAGCCTTGGCGATAGTGATAACTTTTTCGGCTCGAAGAGTATTAATTAACTGAGTGACAGAGTCAATGATGACGCCAGAACCATTATGGTTCTGGCGTCATTTTGTTACAGCTATCTCTTGAAGTGTACGGGGATCGATCCGGTCCGTTATACCTTAAGTCCTTCGAACTCCTGCACCACCTGTTCTTCCATTTCCGGTGGGATTGCTTCGAGCGGTGGCCTGACGGACCAGCGCGGCAGTCCGTGCAGGCGGTGCAGCAGAGTCTTCAGGGTTGGCGGGAAGGGCGGATATTTATCGAGGATGTCGCGCTGCCTTTTTATGCGCGCCTGCGCTCCCATTGACTCCTGTCCGGTGTTCATCGCCTCCCAGACCTCGCGCAGATCGAGTGAGAGAATATTCGCCGGCGCTGTGATACATCCGGCGGCGGCGTTCTGCATGGCAAGCTGCAGGTAGGAATCCGTGCCGGTCAGCACGACCAGGTCTGCGCCGAACCGTTGGCCAAGAGTGCGCGCCAGCTCAGGGTCGTGAGAGGAATCCTTAATGCCCGCGAATTGCGTAGGGAAGCTGTCTTTCAGACGCGCCAGCAATTCCACAGAGAGTCCGATCCCTGCCACCTTGGGGAAATGGTAACCGAGCAACAATCCATCCGCCGGGACAGCTTTCTGAATGAGCTCACTAAACCACAGGAACAAGCCGTTATCTGTGGCTTTGCGGAAGTAATACGGCGGGACGACCAGCACGCCTTCGAACCCTAGATCGAAGGCAAGTTTCGTCAGGTCTATGGTTTCAGAAAGGCTGGGTGTGCCTGTGCCTGCGATCAAACGGAAACCGAGCATCGCTTCGCGCGCCGCGCTCGCGGCACGCATGAGCGCTTCGCGCTCGGCAGGCGCGAAGGAGGGTCCCTCGCCGGTGGTACCGAATAACACCGTTCCATGGCAACCGCGCGAGGCAAGGAACTGTAGTAAGGCAGGAACAGACTCAAGGTCCAGGGTTGAATCGCGGAGCGGCGTCACCGCCGCGGCGTAGACTCCTGCAAGGGAATGTTGTGGTGCCATGGGTTCTCCTTAATCGTTTATACCGCGCTGAGCGGAGCCACCGTTCGTCCCTGGCACCGTGCGGCTTAAGCCGTACCAGGGCAGGTATGGTGGCGCAGTCGAAGCGTCGCTGGAACAACCATTGCGCTTCGACTGCGCGCCTCGACGTACACTCAGCACTCCGCTCAGCGCGAATAACATTACTTCTTCTTGCCCTTATCCGAGCGCGTTTTACGCGCCGGCTTTTTCACTTTATCGTCTACAAACGTGCGTGCTGCCGTCTCGGGAGGTTGCAACGTCTTGCCTTCCTGCGAAAGATAGCGCTGACGGTCGAGCACCCATAGGTACAGGTCTCCTTCGGTCTTGCCGGGAAATTCCTTCAGGATGTTTGTATCGCGGATGACCTTGATCACGGGCAGGTAGACATTATCGTACCAGTGGACAACTGCCTCTTCCTCTGAAATATCGCGTTTCCAGTCGAGTCCCATGAAGTAGCGATGCACCGCGATGTGTTCCAGCATGCGATCGAAACCATCGGGGATAGTCACTTTGATGTTGGCGTCGGGCCGCAATGTGTCGAGCGAAGTACGCTCGAGGAAGTTCACCTTGCTCCCAAGGATTAGCAGGTCCTCCAGTTTGATATCGGGTGTGATGTTGACGCGCGTGGCGCACTCGCGCACCTCAGCTTCGATGTAGATCTGCCCCTGCTCGCGCGCGACCGACACGCGGTGATGTCCATCCACCACGAAGTAAACCTGTCCCACTTTATAGAGCACAACCGGCGGAAGGCTGATCTCCTGATAAAAGGCACGGTTGACGCTTTGCCAGCGCTCCGCGAGCTTATCGCTGGCGGGCAGAAAGACGCGGTCGAACTCATGATAACGGTTCAGGCTTCCGGCGATCTGGTCCACGCGAACGGTCTGCACCCCGCGATAGATCGGACCGCCGATGCGCAATTTTTCCTTGATCTCATCATACGAAAGCAGAGTGGTTGGTCGACCGGAGAGCGCGCCCCAGGCGCGATTTACAAAGGCTTTGAAACGCGCTCTTTGAAAGTCGGCGCGCGCCTGGTCAGAAAATTGGTCGGGAAACAGGTCAGACATAATTTGTTCTTAAATTCTTTCTCTCACCCAAAATGATAAACGGGCAGGTTATTTCTTGCACACCCCAAACGGGTGATATCATCACGCCTGTTCAATGGTTGACTTCAATGAGCTTATACGGGAAAACATTAATGATCCTGGTCAAACCTAGTGTTGTTTCAGAAGGAGAGAGGTTGCGGCGCTGGAAATGTGTGTGACCGTGAAAATGATAGCGCGGTTTTGCCACACGCAGCAGCCAGTTGATGGCTTTCAATCCCTGGTGCGCCTCGGAGTCCTCGTCATGAACACCAAAAGGTGGTGAATGCGTAATCAGGATGTCGAGCACCCGGCCGTAATTGATCCTGTTCAATAGCAGACGCGGCAGCATGCGAAACGCCCTCAGGTAGGCTTCTGTTTGTGAATGTTGATTGGTCCCGTCTGGGCGGTAGCGCACAGACCCACCGAAGCCCCCGATCAGGAACTTCTTAAAACGGGTTGTTTGCAGGTCCAGGTTCGAGCCGCCTTCCGCGTGAGCAAGGGTGTTTTCAGCGTTGTAAGTTGGGTCATGGTTTCCGGGCACATAAAAAAGCGGAATATTCAAAAAAGTCAGCAGGTTCTCAAGGTACGGGTAGGGCAGGTCTCCACATCCGAGGATAAGCTCCACTTCGCGAAAGTGACCGCTTGCACAAAGAGTATAAAGACGTTCGACGACTTCATCGCTGACTGCAAGAATTTTCACAATAGATGTATTGTGCCGCAGAACGATGTTCCCTGCAAGGGGATCGAGACCGAAGAGCGTACGAAACTGAAATGTTACTTACTCATGGGCGGTTGTCAAAGCAAGCAGGGCAAACTATAATCGACCAACAGGAGACGCAGAACTGGAAACAAGGATTTTTCCTGAATTATCAGACGATCAGGGTAATCAAGGCTCTCCATCCCCCCGGCAGCTTCAGGCGGGCCTCACACTTGTCAAACGCTACGCTATCCAGGAAGTGATTGGCATTGGTGGGATGGGTTCGGTTTACCGCGCCCGCGACATGCACTTTCCCAATGTCACCAAACTGGTGGCGGTCAAGGAAATGATCAACACCGCGCCGGACCCTCTGGTGCGTGAAACCATCATCCAGAATTTCGAGCGGGAAGCCAACATGCTCGCCACGCTTCATCATCCCTCGATCCCTCGCATTTACGATTATTTCACACTGGAAAGCCGTTCGTACCTCGTGCTTGAATTCATCCATGGTAAGGACATGGAATCGATCATTAACGATACGAGCAGCTTCCTGCCGGAGAACCAGATCCTGAGCTGGGCAATCGAATTATGCGATGTGCTCGAGTACTTGCATAAGCATAAACCGGACCCCATCATCTTCCGGGACATGAAGCCATCGAACGTAATGGTGAATCACAACGGCGATATCATGCTGGTGGATTTTGGGATCGCCAAAACGTTCCAGGCTGGGATCAAGGGAACGATGATCGGCACCGAGGGATATTCACCTCCCGAACAGTATCGCGGCGAAGCCACCCCTGCAGCCGATATTTATGCTCTGGGCGCCACCATCCATCACGCCCTGACTCGGCGCGACCCGCGCCTCGAGCCGCCGTTCTCGTTCCCAGAGCGCCCCATTCGCCGGATCAACTCAAGCGTTTCCCCCGAAATGGAAGCCGTCGTCAACATGGCTCTGGAATATAACCCCGAAAGCCGCTTTCGCTCGGCAGCAGACATGAAACAGGCGCTTATGGTCGTAGCGCGCAAAACCGGTGCGCTGGTTCATGCCGGTTTGCAGGCGGGAACGGGACCCATGGCGTCGAGCGGCATCAAACCGCTGTGGTCGTTCAAATGCGAGGATGAGATTCGCGGCACACCAGCAATCTTGCAGGGACTGGTCTACATCGGCTCCTACGACAATAACCTCTATGCGCTCAACGCCGCGGACGGGAAGTTTCAGTGGAAGTATCCCACTGATGGCGGCATAGTGACGCGCCCGGCGCTGTTCGATGGGAATATTTACTTTGGTTCAGAAGATAAACGTCTGCATGTTGTGAGTGCACGCGCGGGCAAAGTGGTGTGGACGTATTACACCAATGGTCCCATCCGCTCCTCGCCGCGCATTGCCGAAGGACATGTCTTTTTTGGCTCAGACGATAATCATATTCACGCGGTCAACCTGAACACGGGCCGCATGGCATGGAGATTCGAGGCAGCCGATGCTGTGCGTTCGACACCTTTCGTGGTGCGTGAGTTTGTCTATGCCGGTTCTGAGAGCGGCGATTATTATGCGATCGATTTTCGCGGCGACCTGAAGTGGCGCTTCCATGCCAAGCGGTCGATCACATCCTCCACGGTGGGAACGGAACAGGCTTTATATTTTTCATCCATGGATGGCACGCTCTACGCGCTGGATCCACGCAACGGCTGGGTACTCTGGCGATTCCGCCTTGGGAAGCCCTCGATCAGCACCCCCTGCATGGTGGACGATCTGGTCTTTGTTGGCGCCTCGGATGGATTTATCTATGCAGTCGAAAGCAAAAGCTCAAAGGAGATCTGGCGATTCCGGACCGAGCACCAGGTGAACGGATCGCCTGTGGTCTATAAAGATTCGCTGTATTGCGGCTCAGTTGATGGTCAGCTTTATTGTCTTGAATACCGCACAGGCCGTTTGCGCTGGAAATTTGGTACGGGGGGCGCCATTACAGGCACGCCGCTGGTCTATGATGATATTGTATATATCGGCTCCACTGATCACCAAATTTACGCATTGCTTGCCTGAAAAGGAGTTCTTGTGGATAAAATCTTCCGCTGGTTAACTGGCAATAAAGAAACAACGACGCCTGCGCCCGACCTCACCAAAACGGCTCCGCTCTCGGAGCAGCAGATACAGGCCATTGTGAGCAACCAGAACCCGCGTTTCGATATTCAACAACTTATTTCTAGCTGCGGACAGTCTGTGGGCAAACAGCGTGAACTGAATGAAGATAGTTTGCTGGCAATCACTGCCATGATGGCAGGCAATGCGGGGAATCTGCCGTTCGGGCTCTACATTATTGCAGATGGGATGGGCGGACATCAATTTGGAGAAGTTGCAAGCAACGCTGCGATCCGCACGGTGGCAGGTTATGTCCTGCGCAAATTCCATCCCTATCTCTTTCACATCAAGACCGATACCATGGATGAATCGTTTCAGGAGATTATGCAGGCGGCAGTGAGCGAAGCACAGCGCGCCATCCAGCGCGAGGCGCCGGGCAGCGGGACAACGTTAACAGCCGCGCTCGTGCTGGGCCAGCAGATCACCGTGGCTCATATCGGTGACAGCCGCGCCTACTTTATCTATCCGGATGGGCGTCTGGAGCCGATCACGCGCGATCACTCACTCGTTAAGCGGCTGGAGGAGCTCGGACATATCACCCCCGATGAGGCGGCGAACTACCCACATCGAAATGTCTTATATCGCGCCCTTGGTCAGGGCGAGATCCTCGACCCCGATATTTTTACTGTTGGCTTTCCACAGCCCGGTCATCTCATGATTTGCAGTGATGGTTTGTGGGGTGTGCTTACCGAAGAGGATCTGACGCGTGCCGTGAATGAAGCCCCTACTCTTCAGCGTGCCTGTCAAAACCTTGTCAATGCCGCCAACGCGGCAGGCGGTCCCGACAATATCAGCGTCATCCTTGTTCAACTGGTCGGATAATTAATCATGTTGCCCAGGCAGGATTACTATGCTCTTCTCGGGGTTACACGCGATGCCACACAGGAAGAGGTCAAGCGCGCCTATTTTGAAGCCGCGCAAAAGTTGCATCCTGATAAAAATACAGCAGCCGGGGAAACTGAACTGTTTTTAGGCGTTCAACAGGCGTACGAAGTGCTTTCCAACCCACAGAGGCGGAAACAATATGATGCCACCCTGCCGCCGGAAGAGAAGCCTTCCCTGCCTTATGCTCATCAAGTGATTTATAGCCGTCCAAATCTTATTCATCTGGAAGAGCGGCAAATGCTCTACCTGATCCTTGAGTTGGAAACTCCGGCGGAGGCGCGTGCCGCGCCCGCTCCTCCGCTGAACGTCTGCCTGGTGTTGGACCGTTCCACGTCCATGCAGGGCGAAAAAATGGATATCGTCAAGGCAACTGCCATCCAGGTTTTGCGCAATCTCAGGATACAGGATATCTTAAGTGTTGTGACATTTAGCGATCGCGCCGAGGTCGTGATTCCGGCATCCTACCACCAGGAGAAGTCGCGCTCAGAAGCGAAGATCCAGATGATCCAGCCCTCGGGTGCAACGGAGATCTATCAGGGCCTCGAAACAGGTGTAAAAGAAGTCATGCGCAGCCTGGATTCCAAGCGCATCAACCACATTATTCTACTTACCGATGGGCATACCTACGGGGATGAACAGCAGTGCCTTGCCCTCGCATCCCGGCTGTCTGAGCACGGCATTGGTATCAGCGGGATGGGTATCGGGCAGGAGTGGAATGATATTTTTCTGGACGTCCTCTCTACCCGGACCGGCGGCAGCAGCGCGTATATCTCCCGCCCTCAGGATATCAAGCGGTTACTCCTCGAAAAATTCAACGCGCTGGCGCAAACCTATGCCGAGGATATAACTCTTGATATCAAGCATACTGAAGATGTTGAGCTGACCTATGCCTTTCGCCTCCAGCCGGAACCTGCTCCGATTGCCCTGGGTGAAAACCCGCTTCGACTGGGACCGATATGGCAGGATACTACGACACAAATAATTTTCGAATACATGATTCACCCAAAAGCGGTAAAATCAGAAATACTGACACTCTTGGATGGCACTCTTAAGGTTTCCATTGCCTCCCAGGTGATGCCTGTACCTCCGCTGCAGTTTCGGCTCCAGCGTCCCGTAACGGATTCGCCAGAATCCGAACCGCCGCCTCCGAAGATCGTACAGGCGCTGTCGCGGCTAATGTTATATCGCATGCAGGAGCGTGCCCGTAAGGATGTGGAAAAAGGAAATATCGCCAGTGCAACACGCCAGCTTCAAGTGCTTGCGTCCAACTTGTTGACACAGGGAGAACGCAGCCTGGCGCAGACCATCCTTTTGGAAGTGGATCATTTACAGAAGCAAAATTCCCTTACAATCGAGGGAAGTAAAGAGATGAAATACGGTACACGCTCTCTAATTAATGCGCCGTCTAAGAAGGAGTTGATCTCATGATCGTTTGTCCAAATTGCCAATACAAAAATGTCACCGGAGCCATGTTCTGCGCTGAATGCGGCGCGCAACTGGATGGCGTAGATACACTGATCACCCAGGCGATTACCGATGAACAGATTGCCGAGGAATTGAACAAGACGCCCGCTCGTTCCGAGCCTGTCGCTCCGCCGGTGAACAGCTGGATTTCTCTGCATCTGATGGATAGCGGCAAAATCCTCCCACTCGCCACCCGGAACGAATTTACGCTTGGGCGGCTCAGCGAAGGTCAGCCTATTATGCCTGATATCGACCTGACGCCCTATCAAGCCTATGCCTCAGGTGTTTCCCGGCTGCATGCCGTAGTCAAACGGGACGCCAGCCGTGTACTGGTCATGGACCTTGGCTCGTCCAATGGTACCTATATCAATGGACGCCGCATCAATCCCCATGTGGAGGAATCTCTCAGTCACGGCGATATTGTGGCGCTGGGCAAGCTCAAGATCCAGGTCCTCCTTCGCAATATCTAATTGCACCCCCTCCGAAAGGTACAGAAATGGCGTATTCCGTGATTTTGCATATTTCCGGCGAACCATCGATTATTGGGGAAATTGAAGAATTGCCGAAGCCTGCAGACACCCTGATCACAGTCTCCAACCCACGCCTGCGAGATGGCAAGGATATTCACTACCTTGAGCATAACGTGGTCAAAGTGATCTGGCCCGTGGATAAGTTGACCCTGATCGAAGTGTTGGAAAGTGAAGACGAAGAGCATCTGATCGGCTTTGTGAGGGAATAAACCATGCCTGAAGAGTTTGACCGCCGCCGCATCCTTGTGGTGGACGATGAGGAGCGCATGGTGCGTTTCATTCGCATGAATCTCGAGCACGACGGGTTCCAGGTCTCGGAGGCTTTCAATGGCAAACAAGCCATCCAGAAACTGCGCGACGTCACCCCGGACTTGATCCTGCTGGATGTGATGATGCCCGACCTGGATGGGTTCGAAGTATTGGAGACGATCCGCGAGGGCAGTACGGTACCGGTCATTATGCTGACCGCCAAGGGTGAAGAGGATGATCGTGTACGCGGTCTTGAACTGGGTGCGGATGATTACATCACCAAACCCTTCAGTCCGCGCGAGCTGGTCAGCCGCGTGAAAGCCGTCATCCGCCGCACAGAGGGCGCCAGCGGGTCGATGCACGACCTCATCGAAGTGGATGACCGCCTCAAGATCGATTTCGATCGCCGTGAGGTCTGGCTGGAAGGCAAACTGGTTAAGCTGCGTCCTACCGAATACCGCCTGCTCTATCATCTTGTGCAGAATGCCGGCTGGGTGGTTACCCATGACCAACTGCTGGTGAAGGTCTGGGGATATGAGTACCGCGATGAGCCGCACTATGTGCGCCTCTATATCAACTATCTGCGCCAGAAACTCGAGAAAGACCCTTCCAATCCCAAGTACATTCTCACGGAGCGAGGAGTGGGGTACCGCTTTGTGGACTACAAGCGCCAGAAAGCGGAATCAAAGTAGTTTATTCAACCTTGCGAAGGTTGAAGTTCGGCATGTCCGATTCTCAAGTAAAACCTTCGCAAGGTTTTTTAATAGACCCTTAAAGAACTCTGACGAAATTTTTATATTTGGCTTGCGTTTTTTTAACGCAGGCTCTTTATATTAAGGGGTGTCAATCAATATCAACCAGTTCGATAAGGAGGTTGCTATGTCTAACTTAACCCGTTGGGAACCTGTTCGTGAGATGATGACCCTGCGTGAGGCGATGGATCGTCTTTTCGACGACGCGTTCACGCGCCCGATCAACCTCAGGGATGGTGGCTGGTCTGCTCCTGCAGTGGATATGTACCAGACCGACGATGAGGTCGTGGTGAGAGCTGCTCTCCCAGGCTTCAAAGCCGATGAGGTGCAGATCAACG
>JAICQC010000265.1 GCA_025938055.1 Anaerolineales bacterium
GAGCCAGGGACTCACGCGCGCGGGAGCCTGCGGCGGTTTGTTTCGGCGTACCTACAGCGCGATGGGCGATGCGGTCAACATGGCTGCCCGCCTGATGCAGAATGCTCCAATAGGACAGGTCCTGGTTAACGAAAACGTGCGTAAGGCAACCGCAGAGAACTTTACCTGGGAGGAACTTCCGCCGCTGCGCGTCAAGGGAAAGTCTCAGCCGGTAACGGTGTTTCGGTTGGTTGCTCAGCAGGAGCGCCAGGGAATCCGCCTGCATGAGCCCAAGTACGCTCTGCCCATGGTGGGACGCGCGGCTGAACTGGCGTTAATCGAACAAAAGCTCGATACGGTGCTGCTGGGTCATGGGCAAATCGTCGGGATTACAGCTGAAGCAGGCATGGGCAAATCACGCTTGATGGCTGAAGTCATTCGTCTGGCAAGGGATCGCCGCGTGCTCGGATATGGAGGCGAGTGCCAGTCCTACGGCACCAGCACCAGCTATCTGGTCTGGCAGAGCATCTGGCGCGGCTTCTTCAATCTGGACCCGGACTGGTCTGTGGCGGAACAGATCGCATCGCTGGAGCAGCAGTTATCCGAGATCGACCCGGCGCTGCTGCCCCGCCTTCCGCTGCTCGGGGCAGTCCTCAACCTTCAGATCCTTGACAACGATCTGACTCGATCCTTCGATGTCAGGTTGCGCAAAGAGTCGCTGGAATCATTGCTCGTCGACTGTCTGCGCCAGCGCGCACGCACGGCGCCGCAACTGTTGGTGCTGGAAGACTGTCACTGGCTCGATCCTCTCTCCCATGATCTGCTGGAGGTGATCGGGCGGGCGATCACAGATCTGCCGGTACTGATCGTCCTGGCGTATCGCCCTCCTCAACTGGATCGATTGCTGGCTCCACGTGTCAGCCAGTTATTCTATTTCACCGAGGTTCCATTGACGGACCTGCCGGCAAAAGAGATCGAACAACTGGTCTCGTTCAAGCTCGGGCAGATCTATGGCGAATATGCCAAACTCTCGAAGGATCTTATAGAAAAAATCAGCCTGCGTGCGGAGGGGAATCCATTCTATATCGAGGAACTGCTGAATTACCTGCATGATCGGGACATCGACCCGCAACAGCCTGAAGCACTTGAGCAGATCGAGCTGCCCAACAGTCTTTACAGCCTGATCCTCAGCCGCATCGACCAGCTTAGCGAAAACCAGAAGACCTTAATAAAAGTTGCCAGCGTGATCGGACGGTTATTCCGGGCAGCCATGTTATGGGGCGTCTACAATCAGTTTGGGGACCAGGAGCGCGTTCGCAGTGATCTAAACACCCTGAGCGAGCTGGAACTGACTCCGATGGACACGCCCGAGCCCGAGCTCGCCTATCTGTTTAAGCACATCCTCACACAGGAAGTCGCGTACGAAACCCTGTCTTTTGCGACGCGTGCCATACTCCACGATCAGATCGGGCAATATATCGAGAAGGCGTATCAGGCAGTGCTTGATCAATATATAGACCTGCTGGCGTTTCACTTCTCGCGCAGCGAGAATCTGGAAAAGAAACAGGAGTACCTGCTGAAAGCCGGAGAGTCTGCTCAGGCAGATTATGCCAATATGGCAGCGATCACGTACTACCGACAGGTTCTTCCACTGCTGCCTGAGGCTCAGCAGGTGAATGTGATGCTGAAACTCGGTCAGGTCTTCGAATTGGTAGGTGAATGGAAAGAGGCTGATGGCATCGACCGGCAGGCTGAGACCCTGGCGAGCCAGCTACATGATGCACAGGCTCGCGCCCAGGCACAACAGGCGCTGGGCTGGTTATTGCGAAAACAGGGCGAATATGCTGATGCCGAAGCATGGCTGGCGAGTGCCCGCGACACGTATCAACAGTTGGGTGATGGAGCGGGTATCAGTCATGCTCTCGCGGATATTGGTGAGATTCACCGGCTGCAGGGGAAGTATGCCGAAGCACGCGTCTATTACGATGAAAGTCTGGCACTGGCTGCAGGCATCGCAGATGCCCGCCTTCGTCAGAAAGCACGCGCTCATGCCCTCAAAGGAGCGGGAACGGTTGCCACCTGGCAGGGCGATTATGATATGGCGCGCGAGTTGAATCAGGAAAGCCTGGCGCTCCGCCGGGAAGTAGGCGATACGCCCGGTGTAGCTACCCTGCTCAATAACCTGGGGATCATTGCCCGCTTCCAGCGTGACCTGACCGGCGCACGCCAGATGAATGAGGAGAGTCTGGCGCTCTTCCGCCAGATGGGTGATCGCTGGGCAGTCGGTCAGTTACTCAACAATCAGGCATGCGTTGCCAGTGACCAGAGGGAATATGCCGAGGCGCGCCTCCTGCTCGAGGAGAGTCTCATGATCCGCCGGCAGTTGGGAGATAAAGCCGGGCTGGCACTTTCGCTCAACACTCTGGCGGATGTCGTATTGGATGAAGGCGAATTTTCCGAGGCGCGCCCCCTGCTGGATGAGAGCCTCACCATTAACCGTGAACTGGGTGATCAGACCGCCATCGCCTACCTGATCGAAGATTATGGGGGATTAGCCGCCGCTGAAACCAGACCGGAAAAGGCACTGCAACTGGCGGGTTTTGCAGCCGCGCTGCGCGAGACGATCGGAGCGCCGCTGCCCCCGGCAGAGCAGGCGCGCGTTGACCGGATGATCGCGCCAGCGCGCGAGTCCCTGCCGGAAGTCACGGCGTCAGCGGAGTGGGAAGCCGGTCGATCCCTGGGCTTGGAACAAGCCATAGCACTGGCACTTTCTAACCCGTAATTTCAGGCTCCATCATCCGCCTGCGCGTGAGTACGCGCCTTCTCTAATTCGTTCATCCATCTCACAGCTTACATCTCTCAACATCAAAATCGCACAAGACGCCTGATCAGGTTTACAACTCGTTATGACTGAATTCAAGCATAAACTTGAAGTTTTTTGGTATAACATGCCTGTGGAACGAATCGCTGGACGTTTTGCAGCGCGAATAAGACAAAGGGAATGACAATTGAAATCCTATCGAAAAGAACTTTGGTTCAATATCCCAAGCCGGCGCGGCTTCAGGAACATCACCCCCGATGTAGAAGTCGCCCTGCGTGAGAGCGGAATCCAGGAAGGCATTACTCTGGTTTCCGCGATGCATATCACGGCTTCTGTCTTCATTAATGATGACGAGTCCGGCTTGCATCAGGATTACGATAAGTGGCTCGAGAAGCTCGCCCCGCATGAACCCGTTGATCAATACCGCCACAACGACACAGGCGAAGACAATGCCGACGCGCATATGAAACGTCAAATTATGGGTCGTGAAGTGGTCGTGGCTGTGACAGATGGTAAGCTTGATTTCGGTCCGTGGGAACAAATCTTTTACGGGGAGTTCGATGGTCGCAGAAGGAAGCGGGTGCTGATCAAGATCATCGGTGAGTGAGAATGCCAGTCAGCCTTGCGAAGGTTTAGCGCGCACGTGAATGATGATGTGACCAAACCCTCGCAAGGTTTGATCATCAAGGAGGCAGGAATGGAAACTCGCAGGTTTGGGCGCACGGGTCATATGAGCACCGTGGCGATCTTTGGCGCAGTAGCGTTAGCCGATGTCTCGCAGGAAGAGGCTGACAAGGTCATGGAGCAGGTCATCGAAGCGGGAATCAACCACATCGATGTCGCGCCTTCCTACGGACAAGCTGAAATCCGCATCGGTCCCTGGATGCCGCGCGAGCGCGGACGTTTCTTCCTTGGGTGCAAAACCACGCAGCGGACGAAAGAGGGCGCCTGGCAGGAATTACAGCAATCCCTCAAACGCCTGCAGACCGAGACGTTCGACCTCTATCAGTTTCACGCGATCACGACCATGGCAGAACTGGATGCCGTCACGAGAAAGGGCGGCGCGCTGGAAGCGTTCGAGGAGGCGCGTCAGGAAGGACTCATCAAATTTATCGGCATCACAGGTCACGGGGTGGATGCGCCGCAGATATATCTCGAATCGCTGCGGCGGTTCGATTTTGACTCTATCCTCTTCCCACTCAATTTCGTCCAGATGGCAAATCCCGAGTATCGAAGATTTACCGAAGAATTGATCTCCACTTGCAACGCTAAAGATGTCGGCACGATGACCATCAAGACGATCACAAAGGCGCCCTGGGGCGAGAGACAGCACACTGCTACCACCTGGTATGAGCCTTTTGAGAAGAGCGCTGAAATCCAGCGAGCCATCAATTTTGCCCTTTCGTATGATGTGACCGGACTTTGCACAGCAGGTGACACACGCATCCTGCCGCTGGTGATCGACGCCTGCAAGAACTTCTCCCGCCTCCGCAAGGACGAACTGGAAGAAATGATAAGTTCGGGGAAACAATACGAACCTCTATTTGCCTAGGAGAGCCAATGGCTGACCCCCGCATTGAAAAACTTGCCAGCGTGCTGGTGAACTACTCGCTGGAACTCAAACCCGGACAAAAGTTCTGGTTTCGAACTTCGCCGCTGGCGGAGGAACTGAATCTCGCGATCTATGAAGAGGCGATCAAGGCTGGCGCACATGTTTATGTGGATCAGCGCATGCCTGGCATAGAGGAGATCTTTTATAAGTATGCCTCAGATGAACAACTGGACTATATCTCACCGATCCGCCAGGTGATCGCGGACACCTTTGACGCGTCCCTCTACATTGATGCGGTACATAACAGCCGCAGTCTCTCGGGCATCGACGGTGCACGGATGGCGCGCTCCCGCAAAGCCGGTGCCGCAATCTTCAACAAGCTGATGAAGCGTTCCGCCGACGGGACCTACCGCTGGTGCCTCACGGTCTACCCAACTCATTCCATGGCGCAGGATGCCGATATGAGCCTCGTCGATTACCGTGAGTTCGTATATGGCGCAGGGATGCTGAACGAGGAGGACCCTGTCGCTTTCTGGAGGGAAGAAGGGAAAAAGCAGGGAGCCCTTGCGAGCTGGCTGAAGGGCCATGATCAGGTTGTCCTCAAAGGCTCGAACGTGGACATCCGCCTCTCGATCAAAGATCGCCGTTTTGAAATCTCCGATGGAAGATATAACTTCCCCGATGGAGAGATCTTCACCAGCCCGGTGGAGAGTTCGGTCAACGGCTGGATCCGCTTCGGATATCCCGCGCTCTATCACGGGCAGGAAGTGACGGACATCGAGCTATGGTTCGAGGACGGCAAAGTCGTCAGGGAAAAGGCAATCAAAAACCAGGAACTGCTCACCTCACTGCTCAACACGGATGACGGCGCACGCATCCTGGGAGAGTGGGGCATCGGCACGAATTACGGTATCCAGCGCTTCAGCAAGAACATGCTGTTCGATGAAAAGATCGGCGGCACGATCCACTTTGCCGTGGGCGCGGGCTTCCCGGAATGCGGCAGCAAAAACGAATCAGGGCTGCACTGGGATATGCTCTGCGATATGGCTGAGTCGGAGATCACCGTGGATGGTGAACTATTTTACAAGGATGGTAAAACTATCATTGCATGATCCCCAGGCCGGGTGAATTGGAACAGGGGGGTGTATCGGCAAACAATCGCAACCGTGCGACTTGCCTGAACGAGATACGTATATCCTCTCGGTGGAAAGTCGTTTTTTCATGTAAGGAGAAACCCATGAACCGAATACCTAAATTGATACCTGTCCCCATTCTGCTGGCTCTCCTGCTTCTAACCTTCGTTACACCAGCCAGCGCGTTTGACGGGCGCTCAGGCGATCGAATCGTCATCGAAAGCGATGAAGTAATCAATGATGATCTGTATGTGACTGCCGGAGAACTCGTTATGGATGGGACTGTGAACGGGGATCTGATTGCGATGGGCCAGACGATCACGATCAACGGCACGGTGGATGGCGATGTCCTGGCAGCCGGGCAGACGATTGTGGTCAACGGCACAGTGACCGGCGCGATCCGCGTGGCTGGTTCCGTGCTATTCGTCGGTGAGAATGCCAGCATTGGCGGCGATGTGATCGGTGCAGGCTACAGTCTTGAGATTCAGGAGGGAGGCGGGGTTGGTCAGGATCTCGTTTTTGCAGGCGGTCAGATCCTGCTGGCTGGTGATGTGTCCCGCAATGCACAGGTCGCATCGGGCGCATTCGAACTGCGCGGCACCGTGGGAGGCAACGTCGATGCGGACGTCGGAGAAGCGGGCACCGGACCCGTGGGACCTCCGCCCAGTCTGTTCATGCCTCCCTCTTCCGTCCCGGCACCGACAGTGGAGCCAGGTCTGACGATTGACCCATCGGCAAGGGTCGAGGGGAACCTGGAATACACGCAGGCAGAAGAACTAGCCATCCCTGCCGGAGTGGTGGGCGGGACGGTCACCCGCGACGAGACCGCCACGAGGACATCGACACCCCAGGAAACAACCGGCGACAGGATCGTGAAGTGGGGCTTGGATGTCCTTCGTTCAGGCATCACGCTGATCCTGATTGGCTTGTTCCTCCTCTGGTTGTTCCCGTTTGCCATGCAGGGTTTGAGCGGGAAACTACAGTCGGCATTCCTGCCTAGCCTGGGCTGGGGCGTGGTAGCTTAC
>JAICQC010000309.1 GCA_025938055.1 Anaerolineales bacterium
CCCGCCGATCACGGACCCATCGCTCGGACTGCGAAAATCATCTCTGCTCGAGAGTGTAAGGCTTTCTCAGGATCTATTGAATCAAGATGTGCAGTCTGTCGTGTTCGCAAGATCAAGAAGAAGCGTCGAGATCATTCTGCGCTATCTTCAAGAAAACCAATCTCTAATTACTGATTACGAATTACCGATTACTGATCAACCATCACCCATTCGCGGCTATCGAAGCGGCTACCTCCCGATCCAACGCCGCGAGATCGAAAAAGGCTTACGGGAAGGGACCGTCAAAACCGTCGTCGCCACGAATGCGCTCGAGCTGGGAATAGACATCGGCGGGCTGGGCGCGGCAATCCTTGTCGGCTACCCCGGCACCGTCGCATCCGCGAGACAGCAGGCAGGTCGCGCGGGACGCGGACTCGAATCCGCTGCTGCCGTGTTGGTTGCCTCCGCGAGTCCGCTGGACCAGTTCCTCGCCCACCATCCCGAATATTTCTTTGAGCGCTCGCCCGAGCAAGCCCTGGTCAACCCCGATCATTTATTGATCCTGCTCGAGCATTTACGCTGCGCAATGTTTGAATTGCCGTTCCAAAAAGGCGAAGGCTTTGGCTCATTACCACCGGAGATCGTCGAGGAGTATCTTCAATTCCTGCTGTCCAACAATGAGGCTCATCTCTCCAACGAAAAATACTACTGGATGGCAGACCAGTATCCGGCTGCGAATATTTCATTGCGTTCCGCCTCGCCGCAGGGAGTCGTGTTGCAGACGACCATGGACACTTCGACTTCGCCCAGTGCAGGCTCTCGACCATTGACCATCGGCACGGTGGACGGCGAAAGCGCACTGTGGATGGTGCATCCCGGCGCGATCTATCTGCATGAAGCGCAATCATTCTTTGTAAAAGATCTACTTCTCGAAGAACATATTGCCTACCTGGAACCCATCCAGAGCGACTACTATACCGAACCCTTACGCAGCACAGAGGTGACAGTCCTATCAGAGTCTGCCAATGAACCTGTGCGCGGCGCCGAGAAAAAATGGGGTGAGCTGCAAGTCACCACGCAGGTGACAGGCTTTCGCAAACGCCGCTGGTACACCCATGAAAACCTTGGAGAAGAACCACTGGATCTGCCTCCCACGGATCTGATCACCACTGGCTACTGGGTTTCACTCTCTGAAGAGACTATCGCACGTCTGCGGGAAGCCGGTGTGTGGACCAACGATCCGAACGATTACGGACCGGGCTGGGCTCAGATACGCGACCGTGTCCGCGCGCGCGATAAATACACCTGTCAGGTTTGCGGTGCGGTCGAAACAAATCGCCAGCATGATGTGCATCACAAAGTTCCCTTCCGGGCCTTTCGGGCTCCTGATGGATCGCCGGATCTCTTGCAGGCGAATCGTCTGGAAAATCTGATTACCCTCTGCTCCTCCTGCCATCATAAAGCGGAGCAAAACGTCCGCATGCGCAGCGGGCTTTCCGGGCTGGCCTATGTACTCGGCAACCTTGCGCCCTTGTTCCTGATGTGCGATGCGGGTGATCTGGGGACGCACGTTGAACCCATGGAAAATCAATCCTTCGGTCAACCGTCCATCGTTCTTTATGATGCCATCCCGGCGGGAATTGGCTTCAGCCAAAAGTTATTCGACATGCACGATGAACTGACGGCACGCGCCCTCGAACTCGTCAGCGAATGTCCCTGCGCAGATGGCTGTCCCTCCTGTGTGGGACCGGGAGGGGAAAATGGTTATGGAGGGAAGCAAGAAGCGCTGGAGATCTTAAAGCAGTTAACGCCATGAACCTTCGGCCTTTTGAACGCGAAGAAATCTCGCTCATCGGACAGATCAACCTTCGCGAGATTGTCCTACATTTTTATCTTCTACGATTCAGGGCTGGCTGTCCGGCTGCACCTATCAGTAACGAAATCCGCGTTTATGCGTCAAGAATATAACAATTGCACTCGCGCGACAATCGATTTCGCGCTCACGAGCCAGCTTGGAACCTATTTTTCCTTCTCTATCATCCACAGGCACCAACCTCCAACTGCGAGGCGTCCAACTACCCTTTCTGCGGACGACGTTTGTCATTTTTTCCCTCGCCACAGCCATTTTTTTCAGCATGGGGGTTCCGCTGTATTTCCAGAATTACATCGAACATATCGATTCAGAAACTCTCTCGGCACTCAGCGGCATAGGGCTCAGCACCACGTTTTATGCCACGTATCAAACTGTGCTGGTAGTGTTGCTAGCAATCGCCTTTTCAACGGCCGGCTTGATTATTGCGTGGAACAAGTCGGATGACTGGCTGGCGTTGCTGGTCGCGTTCACGCTGATTGGTCAGGGCGCGAACGCTTTCGGTCCGCTACAGAGCATGGCAACGATTCCCAGCTTCGAAATTCCCGTTCGTTTCGTCATTGCGATGGTCCTCATGGGGCTGCCGCTTTCCTGTTATCTCTTCCCCGATGGCAAGATCCAGAAACGTTGGATGCTTTGTGTCGTGAGTATCTGGTTCATCTGGTTGATGGTTTCGGTATTCTGGCATTCCTTCCCGCTCAATCTCTTTGACCGAGGCGGGAGCGACAGCTTGAGGTATCTGCTCTCTTTGCTGGCGGTTCTGAGCACAGGCATTTACGCACAGGTCTACCGCTACCGGCATACGACAAACCCCACCAAGCGCGAGCAGCTTAAGTGGATTGTCTTTGGCATTGCTGTGGGGGTCGTTACGGGGATTGGCGTCAACCTCTTCCTGACGCTCTTCGAAGTAACCAACCCCTCTGCCAGTACCTTCCTCATCGTGGATATGCTCACACAGACACTCTCGGTCCTGGCACAGTTCACTGTGCCAGTTGCGGTTGTCTTTTCCATCTTAAAATACCACCTCTATGATATCGAGCTTGTGATCAACCGCTCGATCATCTATGGCTTACTCACAGTCGTCCTGGCAGTAGTCTTTGGGGTGGTTCTTTTTGGCTTGCAGGCAGCCTATCGAGCCATCACCGGTCAAACCAATCCGCCCACGCTGGCAGTCGTCGTTGCCACGGTGGCAGTGTCCAGCATTTTTCAGCCCGCCCGTAAGGGGCTGCGCCGCTTTGTGAACCGGCGCATCTACGGCATGGATGTGGACTTCGAAGAGATCAAACGTCGCGAGGGAAAACTAGAGCAGGTTGCCTATTTGCCTTCTCAGGAGGTAACTAACGTTAGCGGCTACAAGGGACTGGAACTCATCGCTCGCGGCGGCATGGGCGAAGTGTACAAGGCACGGCATCCGAACCTGAACCGGACGGTCGCCATCAAAGTGTTATCTGCTTACTTTAAGGATGACCCGGGGTTCAATCGACGTTTTGCACGGGAAGCCAAGACCATGGCGCAATTGCGACATCCCAACATCATAACCATCCATGATTTCGGCGACCAGGACGGCTTACCCTTCATCGTGATGGAATATCTAATCGGTGAGACGCTCTCACAGATCCTGGCGAAACAGGAACGCCTCTCCCTGGAAGAAGGCCTGCCTGTGCTCGAGGACCTTGCGTCTGCACTTGATTACGCACACCAGCAGGGAGTCATCCACCGTGACATCAAACCCTCCAATGTGATCGTGGAGCCCATCACCACCCTGTCTGCCAACCGCACCCAGCGTGCCATCCTCATGGATTTTGGAATCGCGCGCTTCGTTAGCGAAAACACCGTCCTGACGGGGAGCGGCGATGTACTGGGGACCGCGGACTACATCTCGCCGGAACAGATCCACGGGACGACGGAACTGGACAGCCGCACGGACCAGTACAGCTTTGGTGTAATGACCTATCAAATGCTGACCGGTAAAAAGCCGTTCGAACGCAACAACACCTGGGCAATGATCCGTTCGCACCTCGAGGAGCCCCCGCCTGACCCGCGCGTCCACGTTCCCATGCCGGAACATGCGGCAGCCGCCATTCTCAGGGCGCTGTCGAAAAAGCCCGAAGAGCGATTTGCTTCGGTTGGGGAGTTTGTCGCAGAATTACGCAAAGGCTGAATTTTCTCAGGCGACAATCTCGTACGGCACGCCACGCACTTCCCATTCCCTGCCGTTTGCCTCTCCTCTCACTTTTACAGGCAGTAGTTTGGCGGGAATGCCTGTATCCGGTTTCCAGATCCGGTCTTTGGCTGGCAGGATGAACAGTCCGTTGTCATCCCCTACGGGTGTGAAGTTTTCATTTGGCTCCTGCATAAACACGGATAAACCCAGCAACCGGCATAATTTTTCGGCAAGATCCATTACGTCCTCTGACGGCAAGCCGATCTCACTGACATTGAGGATTTGCCCGCTGTTGAACTCCTCATCCGCGGCATCCTTCAAATTATGGCGCGCGATGAATTCGAGGACATTGCCCGCTGCATCTGTGAAATATAGAGAGTGGGAATTCCAGCTTTTAGATTCAAACTCATCCTGTCCGTTCTCATCAAGGAGCAAGGGTGCGCGGCTCGAAATCCACGCTTTGGCGGCGTCGAATTGATTTTCAGGGATATTGAAGGCGAAATGATAGGCACCCTCGAATTCAGACGGAGCCTGCGTAAACACCAGATTCGTTTTCCCGGCTTTCACTTCCAGGATGGCTGACTCCAGCTTCACGGGTAACTCAAGGATATTTGCGTAAAAATCACTCTGCGCCTTCAGGTCTTTTGCCGAGAGTTCAAGGTATGTAATATTCATCAGGACCTCTTTTGGTGTTTTAACCGGAAATTCCGGATGATTGTGACTCTTCCCTCATCCAGCGCTTTACTGCCTCACGCGGGTGTTCATATCGGCTCATTTTATCGATCAGAAGGGTAGGATCAGCCTCACAGAACAGAGCATCCCGATGTTCCTGAAAAATAAATCCCTCAGACACGGCGTGGTCGATCGCAGCCAACATCGGAACGTAGTAATCCCTAACGTTGAACAACCCGACCGGTTTTTCATGCGCGCCGGTCTGTGCCCAGGTGATGGTCTCGAATAGTTCGTCAAAAGTACCCAGCCCGCCTGGCATGGCAATGTAGCCGTCTGCCAGCTCATGCATGCGTGCCTTGCGGGCATGCATCCCTTCCACTACGTCCATCTGGGTCAGACCAATATGGGCAAGCGCCACTGTATTCATGGTAGGGATGATCACACCGACCACTTCTCCGCCCGCCTCCAGCACCGCATCTGCAACGGCACCCATAAGTCCTGTCTTTCCGCCGCCATATACCAAACGGACACCTCTTTCCGCCAGGGTTTTCCCCATGAAACGCGCGCCGCTAAAATAGTCCTCGTGAACCGTATCTGATGATCCGCAAAAAATACAAATTGATTTCATAGCATCCATCCTTTGTAATGAAAGTGTAACCTTGCAAAGGTTTCTTTAGCAGGAAACCCGAACGGCAGACATCGTTATAGAGCTGGATTCCCGCTTTATAACGTCTATCCTACGCAATCGTTTTGGTTTATAGTGGTTTTCATTCAAGTGAGTTTTACCACATAAGCAAGGGACGGCGTGCACCTTACCTCTACTGGATAAAGTGTTGAAATATTGTAACCTTCTTGTAAACAAATTCTAATCTTTTTCCTACGTGGACTTTCCCCCTTTTTGGTAGAATC
>JAICQC010000617.1 GCA_025938055.1 Anaerolineales bacterium
CACGCTGTCGAGCATCTTCTGGACCTTTTCCTTCAGCATTCCTTTTTCAATCCTGTCTTTACCGATGTAGTAAGCGCCATCTTCAGGTATGGAAATTACCACGGACGTATCTTTGATAATCCTGGGATCTTCCTCGGGATTGTTCATGTCCTTCGGCAGGTTAACTGTGACGCCGTGCTGCAACATGGGCGTGACCACCATGAAGATAATCAGCAGCACCAGCATGATGTCCACCATTGGTGTTACGTTGATTTCAGAGTTGAAGTCGCCACTTCCACCTCCACCTGACATTCCCATAGCTAAATCTCCTCTAGATCTGGTTTCCGGGGCCGCGCGATCACGGCCCCCAAAACTCTTTAACCGTCTTCAGATTAGACCCCGTTCAAAACCACTTGTTCCTCAACTGAGGGACTATGGCTTCAACTGCCTCGTGCGGTTCTTGATGAAGTAGTCGACCAATTCCGAAGCCGAGTTGTCCATCTCAACGACGAAGCCATCAACCTTGCCAGTGAAGTAATTAAACAACCACACAGCGGGCACTGCTACCAGTAGCCCCATAGCGGTCGTAAACAGCGCTTCCGAAATACCGCTGGCGACAGCACCGATGCCTGCCTGTCCCGCATCGCCCATGGCGCGGAACGCGTTGATGATTCCAAACACAGTTCCAAACAGCCCTACGAATGGCGCCGTGGATCCAATCGTCGCCAGACCCGACAAGCCGCGTTTAAATTCCGCAGTCTTGATGGCGATGGCGCGCTGTAGCGCGCGCTTGGACGCGTCAATTTCGTCGCCAGATATCTCCGATGACTGCTCGTGGGCCCTGAACTCCTGCAAGCCACTGCTCACGACCATAGCCAGGTGAGACTTGCGATGCTTGTCGCTGATGTTGATCGCTTCTTCAATGCGATCGTTCTTCAAGGCCTGCGCCACTCGCGGCGCAAACTCACGCGATTGCTTCTTCGCCGCCGAGTACGTCAAGTAACGTTCAACCATGATCGCAATCGAGTACACTGACATTATCAGGAGGATAATCAGCACGATTGCTGCAACGACTCCTAAACTCTTGATCATGGTCATCAGGGAGAAGTGATCCACTGGCGGCGGAGTCCCGGCTGGGGCGGCTTCCTGCCACATGAACAGCATCAGACTGAAAAGTTTCGATCCTAGAATACTGGTTAAAATAGTCACGATAGACCCTCCAAAAGGTTTTTCTTACATTGATAGCTCGCAGGGAACTCGCAGAATGAGCCGGCACACGGCCCGCACGGCGCTGAATCTCCGCATTATTGAGCCACGAAATTGTATGTGATGACGCCTGTCACCTTAACCGGTTGCCCGGACAACTTCGTGGGAGAGAATCTCGCGCCGCGCGCCGCCTGAACAGCCACACCTCTCAACAGAGGATGACCGGAGACGGGTGTGGCAGAGATTACATTGCCATTCTCGTCGATGGTCACTTGGACCACGACAGTGCCAGATGCGTGCGCCTGTCTGGCGATTGCCGGATAAGCCGGTTTCGGAA
>JAICQC010000431.1 GCA_025938055.1 Anaerolineales bacterium
AACGCCTCTCAAGGCGGGAAGAGCCTATCATCTCTACGGGAATCACCTACAAACTGGTGATATAATCTGCGCGTCAATCATGAGTAGGAGCATAGGAATGACGGATATCACGTAATCAACGACGTTAGTAGGGCACTTACCTGCTGTAATGATTCGCGCCAGCCTGCTGCTGGCGTTAACAGCCGAGGGTCTGCCCTCGGTTTTCGTTTTTAATTAATGGAGGAGCGCCTCTTCCGAAGGCGTCTTCCCACCTTCAGGAACACCATGCTGACTGCTCACCATTTATACAAATCCTACGGCATACAGCCCATACTCGAAGACATATCCTTCAGCATCAGCCAGACCGAGCGGGTGGGACTCATCGGAGCCAACGGCTCCGGCAAGACCACCCTGATGCGCATTCTTGCAGGGATCGAACAGCCCGATTCTGGGACTGTCGTTTCGACACGCCCGCAGTTGAGAATCGGTTATCTTGCCCAGGGGATGGAATTCGACCCCGGACAAACGCTTCAGTCTGCCCTCAATCTGGATACCCTTTCCGAAGCGAGCCTCGAAGCCGAAATCGCATCCCTGGCTTTGGCGCTGTCATCCAACCCGGAAGACCCCGACCTCCAGGCGAAATACGACTCTGCGCTTCTGCTGATCTCCAGTCTCCAATCTCTGCCCGCGCTTCTCGCACCCCTGGGACTCGATCAAATTCCGCTTGACACTCCAGTGAAACATCTCAGCGGCGGACAAAAGACCCGCCTGATGCTGGCGCGTGTTCTGCTCCAGGAGCCGCACCTGCTCCTGCTCGATGAGCCAACCAACCACCTCGACATCGAAATGCTCGAATGGCTGGAAGGCTGGCTGAGCAGCTTTAACGGCGCGGCGCTGATCGTGTCACACGACCGGGCCTTCCTGGATAATACAGTCACATCCATCCTCGAACTCGACCCGAATACACATGACATCAAGTCCTACCCCGGCAACTATGCGGATTATCTCGAACACAAGATAGTCGAACACGAGAAGCAGGCGCAGGCATTCCAGGACCAACAGGATGAGATCGCCCAGCTCCGTGCCGCCGCCTCGCACATCCGCGGGCTGACAAAGATGAAGAAGGGCGGCAAAGGCGATAGCGGCGACAAGTTCGCGAAGGGCTTCTTCGGCAACCGTTCCACGAAGAACGTCGCCGGACGCGCCAAACACATCGAGGCGCGCATCGAGAAACTTCTGACCGAAGAACGCATCGAGAGACCGAAATCAAGTTGGCAGATGAAACTGGATTTTGGCGCGCCCTCGCACCAATCGAAGGATGTTCTCGTCACAGAAAATCTATCTGTGGGGTATGACGCACCTCTGCTTACAGACCTGAACCTTTACATCCGCGCAGGACAGCGCATTGCTCTGACGGGTCCTAACGGAGCCGGCAAGACCACCCTGGTCCGCACGATCGCAGGAAGATTACCCCCGCTGGCGGGCAGCCTGAAATTAGGTGTGACCGTCAAGCTCGGCTATATGGCACAGGAGCAGGAATTGCTCAAGCCGGATTTCAATCCGTTACAAACGATACAGAACATCGCTCCATTCAACGAAACGGAAGCCCGCAACTTCCTGCATTACTTTCTGTTCAAGGGCGATGACGCGTTACGCCCCACGCGTGAGCTTTCCTTTGGTGAGCGCGCCCGACTGCAGCTCGGATTGCTCGTCGCCCAGGGCTGTACCTTCCTCCTGCTCGATGAACCGATCAACCACTTGGATATCCCGTCACGCGCCCGTTTCGAGGAGGCGCTTGCCAATTTCAAAGGGACCATCCTGGCTGTCGTCCACGATCGTTATTTCATCGAGCGCTTCGCCTCCGATGTGTGGACGGTGAGGGATGGCAAGGTGGAGAAGTGGTAAAAAACCTCGCGCTGAACGTAGTTGAAGCGCGAATACTTGAGAAGATCAAAATGGAACCCATATTCCCCACATCCCATCCTGATGTCGACCAGATTTTAGATGTACTGTACACAAATGTAAAAGGGATTCTGAAGGATCAACTCGTCGGCATGTACCTTCACGGATCGCTTGCCAACGGCGGCTTCGATCAGCACAGTGACATTGATGTTGTCTTTCTCATAAAAGATGAACTATCAGAGGATGCATTTATCGCGCTGAGAGACATGCACATCGAAATGGCAAAGACTGATTCGCCCTGGGCGATCCAGCTCGAAGTTGCCTACATGCCTGAGAGCGCCATCCGCCGCGCTGAACCACCAGACATTCTCTACCCATACCTGGACAGAGGCAGAGGCGAGATCCTGCGCAGAATGGCGCCAGACCGTGACTGGAACATTCCGCGGTATCTCCTTCGTGAGAGGGGTATTGTCATCACGGGTCCCGATCCGAAAACTCTGATCGAGCCGGTCTCACCTGAGGAGCTGCGCCGGACCGTCCGAGAGGGACTGCCTGTCTGGTTCAACCCGCTCCTGGACGACCCGTCCGAGCTCAGCAAACGTGGCCTCCAATCCTTTTACGTCTTATCGCTTTGCAGGATTCTCTACACGCTTCAGCACGGAGATATCCTCTCCAAACAAGCCGCGGCAGCCTGGGCACAGGGACATTTGGAGGCAAGGTGGAAGCCGCTGATAGAGCGCGCCCTTCTCGGGCGGCAAAATCCGGACCAGGACGCGGAACCAGAAGACATACGGGAGACCCAGGAAATGATGCGCTACACACTCGAGTTGATCAAGCCAACGCCTTACCTGGACGTCAATCAATTGTTGAAGCTGCTGCTGTCCCATGTGAAGGAAATCCTGGGCAAACAATTTGTGGGCATGTACCTTTATGGCTCTCTCTCCAGCGGCGATTTCAACCCTGAGACCAGCGACATTGATTTTCTAGTTGTTACCACAGACGCGCTATCAGATGAAACGATCACGGCACTTAAAGCAATGCACCAACAGACTTGGGCAACGAGTCTTAAGCGCGCCGGTGAGCTGGAGGGTGCCTATGTTCCCAGGGCACTGATCCGCCGCCATGATCCCGCGGGCGCCGAGTGCCCGACCGTCAATGAGGGACGCTTCTATCTTGCGCCGCTCGGCAGTGACTGGATCATTCAGCGTCACGTTGTACGCGAGCATGGTGTTGTCGTGGAAGGACCCGATCCGAAAACGCTGATCGACCCCGTCAGCCCGGAGGAGATCCGCGGCTCTGTAAAGAGCGTCCTGCAGGAATGGTGGTTTCCGATGCTGGAAGATCCGTCCTGGCTGCGCGATCACGGAAATAAATATCATGCCTTTGCCGTCATCACCATGTGCCGCGTCCTGCACGCGCTCGAACATGGCAACGTCGTTTCAAAGCCAAAAGCCATCCAATGGGCGCGTCAGAAACTTGGGGATCGCTGGAAAGGGCTGATCGATAAAGCCGTGGCGGCGTCACGACATGAAACGCAAGACTATTTTTTGGATGAGACTCTGGACTTGATTCGCTTCGTAAAAGTGCAGACTGCAAAATTGGAAAACCAATAATGGCCAGGGTTCATCTCGACACGGATCTGGGCGGCGACATCGACGACCTGTGCGCTCTGGCAATGCTGTTATGTTGGGAGGCTGTCGAATTCACTGGCATCACGACCGTCGCCGAGGCAAACGGCAAAAGGGCTGGCTACGTCCGTTATATTCTGGGACTCGAAGACAGAAGTACCATTCCGGTCGCAGCCGGTGCAGATGTCTCAGGAGGTTTCTACCGTTATCCTGAGTTGGGATACCCGGACGAAGAAAGATATTGGCACGAACCCATCCTCCCTTCCCCAAATCCAATGGATGACGCGCTCAGGCTTCTAAAACAAAGTATCGAACAGAAAGCCACGATCATTGCCATCGGACCCTTCACCAATCTGTATCTGCTCGACCTCAAATATCCGGGAATCCTGAGGCATGCAAATCTTTTCCTGATGGGAGGCTACATCTTTCCCATTCGACCAGGCTTTCCTTCCTGGGGCAACGAAATGGACTGGAACATCCAGGTGGATGTAAGGTCGGCAAGGCATG
>JAICQC010000157.1 GCA_025938055.1 Anaerolineales bacterium
GGATACGGGAACGAACATGGTGCTGACGATGCAATCTGCCTGGAATGAGATCAAGGATCTCGGTCACCGCAGCATCAGTGACATGGCGAGTGCGGTGTCGAAGGGCGCGCTAATGGGCGCACGCGGCAACTCGGGGGTGATCCTGTCACAGTTGTGGCGCGGGATCGCGCGTGGTGTTCACGGCAAGGATGTTCTGGATGGTTCCACGCTGGTGAAAGCCTTTGGTGAAGCGCGTGACACGGCGTATAAGGGCGTCGTCCGCCCGGTGGAGGGGACGATCCTCACCGTCGCCAAGGAAGTGGCTGCTGCAACGGAAGCCGCGCTCCAGTCCACACAGGACCCGATCGACATCCTCGAGATTGCCGTCAAAGCTGCGGATGAGGCGGTCAAAAAAACGCCCGATCTGCTCCCGGTTCTCAAGCAGGCGGGCGTGGTCGATTCTGGGGGGAAGGGATTGTTCTTTATCCTGGAAGGAATGCTGCGGCATGTGTATGGCGAGTCGCTCGAGACGCCGACCATGACTGTGCAGCCAATCTCAAGTATGCAGATGCAGGATGCCATGCAGGAAGTGGAGGAGGGACAGGACTACGAAGTGGTCGTGGACTTCCTGCCTTCGAGTGATTTTGACCTGCAAAAATTCTACGGGCACCTGGAACAGATGGGCACATCCATTCAGGTCGGTGAAGGCGAGGGGATGTATCGGATGCATATCCATGTGCCACTCGAGAAGCGCTATGAGCCGATCGATTACATCATGGACATTGGCACGATCACGAAAGTTGCCATGGAGAATCTGCTCGCCCAGATGGATGATATTCAAAAAAGCAAAGCCAGCCGTATTTCATTTACAAAGGTCGAGCCCGGGCAGATTGCAGTCGTGGTGGTTTCGCCAGGTGCGGGTTTGAGCCGCATCTTTGCCAGCCTGGGCGTGGCGGCAGTTGTCGAGGGCGGGCAGACAATGAACCCATCCACACAGGATATTTTGAACTCGTTTGAAAACCTCCCGACAGATAAGATCATCATTCTTCCAAACAACAAGAACATCGTGATGGCGGCGAACCAGGCAAAGGAAGTGACCGTCAAACAGGTGGCGGTGGTGCCGAGCAAGACCATTCCGCAGGGGCTTTCCGCTATGTTGTCGCTCCACCCCGACGGTGAGCTGAATGCCGTTTCCGAAAAGATGACCAAAGCCCTGGAGCATGTGCGCACCGGTGAGATCACCACGGCGACCCGTTCGGTGGAGATCGACGGCGTGAGGGTGCAGACCGGGCAAGTGATTGCCCTGCTGGATGGCAAGCTGGTTGCCTCCGCCGGTTCTGTGGAAGAGGGTTGTTTGGAATTCCTCGAAAAAGCCAATGCTTCAGAGGATGAACTCATCACCCTCTATTATGGCCAGGATACGACGCACGCTGAAGCCAACCGCATCGCGGATGTGATCCGCCAGAAATATTCCAGTCAGGAAGTGGAAGTGCAGGAGGGTGGACAGCCGCATTATCAATTCATCATTTCGGTTGAATGATCGCGCAGGAAATTAATCGTTATTGCATTGCGGCAGTCATTCCCTGTTATCGCGTCGAGAGGGAAATTCAATCTGTTTTAGAGTCGGTACCTTCCTATATCAAACACGTCATTGTGGTGGATGACGCTTCGCCCGATTCCACCGCGGATCTTGTGTCTGCCGCCGCGCAGCGTGATGAGCGTCTCCTCCTGATCCGGCATCCGTCGAACCAGGGCGTTGGCGGCGCGATGGTCACAGGTTATCGCAAAGCACTGGAGCTAGGCGCGCAGATCGTTGTCAAGATCGATGGCGACGGTCAAATGGACATGGAGCATCTGCCTGCGTTGTTACAACCTTTGATCGAAGGCAAGGCAGACTACACCAAGGGGAATCGCTTCCGTGATTTTAAGTCGCTGCAAAGGATGCCGTTGATTCGCCGCGTAGGTAACATGGGACTGGGCTTTCTCGCCAAAGCCGCGACGGGCTACTGGAATATGTTCGACCCTACAAATGGGTTCAACGCCATCCGCTCCGAAGTCCTTGCCCAATTGACCCTGGACAACATCGATCGCGGTTATTACTTCGAAACCTCCATGCTTGCCCGTTTGTATTTGATCGGCGCGGTCATCAAAGATGTGCCGATGCCGGCGCGTTACCAGGGCGAGGTATCGAGCCTGTTGATCCATCGTATTTTGTTCGAGTTTCCACCCAGGCTCACCTCTACTTTACTCCGGCGGCTTGTCCTTAAGAATTTCATCTATGATTTTTCGATGGCGAGTATTTATCTTTCGGCAGGTTTGCCTCTCTTGATCTTTGGTCTGGTCTTCGGTATTTACAAATGGATGCAGTACGCGAGCATTGGCATCCCTGCACCGACAGGAACGGTTATGCTCGCAACACTTTCGGTATTATTAGGTATTCAGTTATTGCTTTCTGCGATTGAAATCGACCTGCGCTCTGTCCCCACGGAACCGCTTACCAGCCCACTAACTCCGTCTTGAGTGCTTCGCAATCGAAGGACATTTTCCATCCAACCTGCACTTCGACTGTGTGCCGATGTGCACGGCACTCCACTACCCTGCGGGTACGATGTCAGCGCGAGTTCTCCACAATCTTTGCCGGACCTCCTGCCCGCGCAACCAGTACATTTTCCACCCCTTTGACTCCGCGTAATCTCTTTTCAACATTATGTGCTTCCGCTTCGGGACAAAGTACGTGGATATTGGGACCTGCATCCACCGTATAGCAAACCGGAATCCCCTCCACGCGCCATTGGCGCACACAATGCATCACTTCGAACGAGGCAGATTTCCAATAATGGAGCGCGGGGGTGGAAGTCATCATGACCGCGTGCATCATGTCAGAGTCCAATTCGACGATGGATGCAAAGGTATTAAAGTCCCGCTCGAGGATGGCGTTGCGGCATATTTCCAACCGGCGTGCCGCATCTGCCACGCGCGCAGCCTGCAGGGGACTCGTCAGTGCGACCGAGTGACCTTCGGTGGAGCCGGTCTTCTTGTGCGAGGCACTGACGATGGCAATACAGTCCACCAGATCCCAGTGACCGGGTTCGGCAATCGAAAAGGCGAACGAATCTTCGTCACTCTCACCTGCCTGCCATTCCACGAATCCGCCGGGGATGGAGCGCGCAGCCGAACCGGAGCCGCGCCGCGCCAGGCGCGAGAGTTCGCGTTCGCTCAGGCTTAACCCCGCGGCTTTGCTCCCTGCCACTGCCAGTGCCGCAAACGCGGATGCTGAAGAGGCAATCCCTGCGCCGGAGGGGAAATTATTTTCGCTTATCACTTGCGCTCGCTCGTGAATATTTGCCATGCCGCGGATGATGTCGAGAATGTGTGAGATGCGATCCAGCCCCTTGCTGGTCACTTCGTATCCGTTGATGCTCAGTTGATCGGATGTTAGCTCTGATTGAAAACTGACCGTCGTGCGCGTGTACAGTCCATCAAGGTTCATCGAGATGGAACCATTCATGGGGATGCGCAGGGTTTTGTCCCGGTTTCCCCAGTATTTGATGAACGCGAGATTTGGATTCGCTTGGGCAGTGGCTGTGGTCATACATTCATCATACCACTCTCCTATTTGATTCAACCCAAGCATATCTCGGCGAGGTCAGAGAACCTGCGCTGGGTGGGGGATTGTAAACTCTCAGAATTCTTGAAACCTGTTGAGCAAAGCCTCTCGTGAAGAATCCTGAGCAAAACGTAAGCGCTGACCATGCTTCAGTTTTCAGAACTATGGCGAGCCCCTACGGGGATGAATCTCGGGCACAACGAAAGCCAATGTAATCAGAGACGAAGAATGGAAGATGATTGGCACGGTTAGAAGAATGGTTAAGGAAAGAGTTCGAGAACGAGCTGCCCCGTAGAACTCGGTCACCGGTTGAATTCAGATCTTCGCGTCCATCCGTCGCGTCATAAGGATACGGCGCATACAAACTACTCACCCATTCCGAAACATTGCCAGCCATGTCATACAGGCCATAAGGACTCTTTCCGCTTTCATAACTGCCCACAGAGGTCTTATCACCGACACAATCGGAAATTTCGGGAAATTCACCGTAACCGACGTAATTTGCATACGAACAATCAGTCGTTTCACCCCAGGGATAGGTGTGCTTTGTCTGCGTTTCATCATGCCAGCTTGCCGCCTTTTCCCATTCTGCTTCGGTTGGAAGCCGTCCCCCCACCCATTCGCAGTAGGTGACTGCATCCTCCCACGAGACATAATCAACTGGATGCAATGCTTGAGCTATTCCTGCACCAGACCATCCAACACATCTGCCTGCCTTCACGCACTGGACGTACTGGCGGTGGGTAACTTCGTACTTCCCTATCTGAAATTCAGGCAGGTCAACCCAATGCTGAGGCTGTTGGTCGGAGAAATCACAATCTGGACAGATTTTCAAGGCGTTTGCGATTTCTTCATCTGAACTGCCCATTTGAAACTCTCCCGCAGGGATAGTAACCCAATAATTCTCCATGTCAACAGGTTTGGCAATAAAACGGTCAAGTCGCCCTGTTACTCCAAGAACAGTCAAAAGTACCAGCATAACACTCACACTTGCAAGAGCCACCAGGCGAAAACGTTCCTGCCTCTTCACATTCTGGCTCGCTTTCACAAACTCGGCTTCCAACGGGCTGAGTGAGAAGCTGCGCTCCTTCATCCATTCCTGTATTTGTTGTAGCCGTGTACCGCGATACAACTCGCTGGCTTCGCGGCCACGGTGCTGCCATTCTTCCGCACTCTCCGTCAGATGGCGGTGCAGGCGCAGACGCTCGCGGTTTTCGTCCAGCCATTTCCGCAAAGTTCCCCATTCGCGGATCAGGGCTTCATGCGCCACTTCGGCACTGTCCTCTTCAATTGTTACTAAGCGGGCATTGGTCAGAGTCTGGAGAACCTTTACCATCGCTTCTTGTTCTTTAGTTTGCGCCAGTTCCTCCAGTTTGACTCGGCGGCGAGTATCCTGCACACCTTCGCCCAATTCGGTCAGACGTAAAAAGATATCGCGGGCAATAGTTTGTTCTGTTGGTGAAAGCTTGTCATACACACTCTCGGCGGTTTGAGCAATCGCCTTCTTCACACCGCCCGCTTCATGATAGCCTTGTAATGTCAGCGTACGTCCTTGTCGGCGCTTCCACGTTTCGAGCAGAGCATGAGAGAGCAGAGGGAGAGCACCAGGCTCGGTGCCCACGTCCTGCAAAATCTGATCCACCAAGCCGGGTTGAAAATTCCAGCCGTTCTTTTCCGCGGGCATAGTGATCGCCTCACGCAATTCATCCTGTGTCATCGCCCCGATATTCGCCTGGTGCTTCTCGAGCGTTAAGCGTAAAGCTTCATATTCAAAACAATGGTGATAAAAGTCAGCGCGCAAGGTAATAACAACTCGCGCTACCGCGCGCTCAGCATCATCTTCCGCCAGCGCCAAGAGATTTTCAATGAAAGCCTTACGCTCGGTTAGGTCTTTGCAGAGGGTAAATGCCTCTTCAAACTGGTCAACGACCAATAGTAGATTCGATTCCCTCGAACCGCTCAAGATCTTACGGATATACAACCTCAGACTGCGCGCGTCCTTCATCAGATCATCTATCAGCGTGGATGTTGCCGTGACTGACTCTGAATCCCGTGTCAAACTCGCAGCTAGACTCTCCAACGGGCGGGTGGTGGGCGTAATGATATGTACTGTGTCTCTTGTAGCGGCTTTCCAGGCGGGGATGAGTCCAGCGCGTGCCACAGATGACTTTCCACTCCCTGATGCGCCGACAATGGCGAGGAAGGATTCTTCTTGTACTCGCCGCAGCAATTCATCGGTCAATGCCTCACGACCGTAGAATAGATCTGCATCGGAGGTATCGAAGTATCGCAAGCCCATGTAGGGTGATTCGCCCGTTTCCGGCTTGCGCAGTCCTGACACCTCTGCCATTCTTCTTTCGATGCCAGTATAAATCTCACTGAAATCCGAATCCCTGTGCAAATCGGGCGTGAGCGTGTTCATGTCTTTCAAGATGCTGGTCAAGCCAGAGACCTTGTCGCGAATGCGGTCGTACAAGTCCATGTCTTCGCGGATGCCCTGCAAATTGGCAGGGTCCACCTCTTTCATGGCTTGCGCCAATTCCCCGCGCTTTATTTCCCAGTGCCTTACATACTCAAGCCGCCGGATTGGATCGTAGATATTTGCATCTGATAAAACAACTGGGAACACACGACCGTGGAATTGTTTTCCCTCCGCAATTTCCACCAACTCGAACATGCAGTTTGGCGAGCGCAGATATTTGTCGCTGATGACAACGATGACGCAATTGCCTTGCCCAATCCTCTCCATGAAGGCGCTGATCGAGCCTTTGTAGCCCAACTCTCGTTTATCGCGGATGATCTTGAGCCCGCGCTGTTGTAAAGCTTGGTCAATGTGATTGACAATTTCTTCGCTTTCCCCGCCCCATGCATACGAAATAAAAACCATCTGCTCGTACTGCGAATCCATCTTCATTCGATGCTCTCTGTCATGAGAGGTCTCCTTGGGGTAGGATTATACTGCTGACCTCACCCCGATTGAGTTGATTCTTCAGTGTGTCGAGTTGTCTCTTTCCTAAAAAGATCCTTGCCGTTAGATCGATCGAGTTAACCTGTTGTACATTTAGTGAACGCGATATTGGGATTCGCCTCAGTAATCCAAAAACTCTGCGGCTGTCTTGCCGGATGAGTTTGTCTAAACAATCCTGTCTGCGATAGCCACTTGTGTGATGAATACATCAACAATCTTGGGGTCAAATTTTTTACCGCTTTGCTCTCGCATATAATTTATTGCCTCCTCGCGTGACCATGCTTTTCGATATGGGCGGTCAGTCGTCAGTGCATCCCAGTTATCGACTACGCTAAAGATCCTTGCCGAAAGTGGGATACCCTCTCCTTTCAATTGTTGAGGGTATCCTGTCCCATCCCAGTTTTCGTGATGAGAACAGGGAATCGTCAAGGCAGGCTTCAGGTAGCTTATGTTACCCAGAAGGTCTTTGGCGTAATCTGGATGTCTTTTGATAATATCCCACTCTTCCTTACTCAGTTCGCCTTCTTTATGCAGGATCTTATAGGGGATCGCCAGCTTACCTATGTCATGAAGAAGAGCGCCCCAGCGGATATACTCAAGTTCCCGGGGCTCCTGGATCCCCAGTTTTTCTGCCAAACCCTGGCACAATGCTGTGACCCGCTGGCTGTGCCCCAGGGTTTCCCGATCGTGGAATTCCAGGGTTTTTGCCCAACCCTCCAGGGTCAGGACGTACGCCTCGTGGATCTGACGCTCAGATTGTCGATAGCCCTTCGCGACCCGTTCCCAATCCCAAATGATCTGCTTTTGAAGTACGGCAGTGAAGATGATCAATAAGGAGATGATGATCAGCCGCTCATCACTTGCCAGAGATGGAGGGGAGATGATTCCTGTTCGTTCTGCGTACGCCAGCAGACCCACCCCCACGAGGATCATAAAAGTTACCCCATAGATCATACGGCTTCCAAACAGGAAACTGGATAAGATAATGAGTAACGGTAAGGCGACGATACCCGGGTCAAATAGAGAAATGCCCTCGTAGAAATTGATGAACAGCGCGATCGTCCCCATTACAACTGGGATAGAGGCGCTCCAGATATATTTCTGGGAGTAGTTCAGGATCAAACCAAGGAGACTTGAAGCCGCCAGGACCCAGAAGGAAAGCGCAGTCAGTCCATTGTTAATGGATGCAAAGTAGATCGTTATAAGGAATGTAAACCATAAGGCGACATGTAGAAAATTCGCATGCGTCCCCAGATACTCGTCCTTATATTGCGGGCGGAAGGTAAGCCTTTGAAGCATATTCATTTGGCACTTCCTCGTTATTCAACCCAACCAGAATTATTAACAATTTTATGAAAAGGACAATTTAAGTATAACACTCGTGCTCTATCAAATTTCCACAATTCAAGCGGTCTGTGTTTTGTGTAATCTTGGAGACCTAAAGATGAGGTCAGGTGTGGACAATATGGGATAGATATGTACAGCCTGCGTGAGGTGCAAAAACAGCCATCTTTTGCTCCTACCCAGCCACAGATTCCGGTGCTGCCCTGGCGGATGAAATAGAAATCTTGAACTGCTTATAAGTCCTTTGGGATGAGGTGATCGATCAAATCAGAATTTGTGCCGTAACATCCGCTAGGCTCTGTTCTTGAACACGTTCCCATGCCGCCTGGCAGAGAGGCTGATCCAACCGGATCTCGATCTGTATCCGCAAATTTTCCGCTTCATCGCGCAACCGTGTTACTCATCGAAGCAAGAATCGGTGAGCGCACAATGTCGAGCAACATCACGAGACTCGTCTTGACTCATCCCACCCGGGTTATCTTTTTTGATAACAGAATCGTGAGTTTATTCACTTGTTGAAAAGAGAGATTCTGCATAGGATAAGCCCTATAACCTTGATCCTTCTCCCCAGATATCAAGGGCCGAATAGCTTTGTCCTGGCAGGGCTGTCTTTCATATCAGTGCAAGCGAGGTGTTACAAAACCATTTGAGGACTTAAAGCACATACAAATCCATAAATATGTCACCCTTTCAAACATATGTAGATATAGTTAGGCAATATATACTCAGGCGCGGAAAGGGCAGCTCTCTTTTTTTGACGGGTGCAAACGGACGATTGGATGGCGGCATATCGATCGTTGCACTTGTGTGATCCCCAATAAGGCATGGACTCATTCAGATAATAGGTCGAAATGGTCCCAAATTAATCGACCATGCTTGAAATATCCAAAGTTTTTACCCGCCATAATCATCGCTGTTAACAATCAACAAAGGAAATCTTAAGAGGAAACAATGAATAGAAATTGGTTAAAACAAGTGGGGCTTTTGTTTGTGGTATTTTCGTTTTTGTTCAACCCGGTATTTATAACCCCGGTCTATGCACTGAGTGCACCTTCCTTGGTATCTCCAACCAACGGCGCAACGACAACAGTAGGCAATACCCCGCCGCTCGGCGTCCCTGAGTTCAAGTGGTCGTCTGTATCAGGTGCTACAAAGTATCGCTTACAGGTCAGTAGCGATATCGCCTTTACAAGTCCAATTCTAAATATCACAACACCGAACACAGCCTATACGCCCAGCAACACAAATAGTTTTTCAGATGGAGTCTGGTACTGGCGCGTTCGAGTGGAAACACCTACTCCTGTCAGCGCCTATAGCAGTATCAGGAGTTTCACGAAACAGTGGGCTGCTCCCGGTAATTCTCCGGTATTAACTTCTCCGGCTGAGGCAGCAACGCTTGATTTTTACACTCTGCCAGTTTTTTCTTGGGGGGCTGTGACAGGGGCCGCCGAATATAAACTGCAGATTTATTCCAGCCCGGGAGGCTGGTCAACACTGACCTATACAGCAACTACATTGGTAACCACTCACCAGCCCAGCACGAAATTAGCCAGTGGTACTTATTACTGGCGTGTAATACCTGTCGATGCTGGGGGCCGTGAGGGTACTCCCAGCGCGGAGCGTTCTTTCACTGCCGGCTATAATATTGTGCCAACATTGCTAGAACCGGAAGACGGTGCCAACCCTACTTTCACTCCAACCTTCCGCTGGGCGGCCGTGCGCGGGGCTCAATTCTATCGTCTGCAATACACCACTGACCCGAGTTTTAGCACAAGCGTTACAACAGTTGACACTCGCAACACGGCTCATACGCCGGTCAGTACAATACCGAATGATGTTAACTACTACTGGCGAGTAAGAGTCCATTCCGGCAA
>JAICQC010000148.1 GCA_025938055.1 Anaerolineales bacterium
GGGTCAGTTCAGGAGCGCGATCGGAAACATCATCTTCATCGCGGCGATCAACCTGTTTATCATCGGTTCCCTACCCGGTATAGACAACTGGGGACACATCGGCGGCTTGCTCGGCGGGTTGATGTTCACATCCTTCGCGGGTCCGCTGTGGGATTTTGAAGGAATTTACCCGGGATACCAGCTTGTGGATCGGCGCTCCTTTCGCGGCGTGCTAATTGGCGCGGCGACAGTAATCCTGATCTTTGGCGCATTGGCGATGTGGGGGTTGGTGAGGTAGGGAAAAGAGACCAGGGAATAGAGACTGGAGACTGGAGATTAGTAACTGATGTTACGCAGGCAAAGTACCTTCACCACAGAGAACACGGAGTCCACAGAGTTTTTTAGAGGGTTTTCTGCGTGTTCTCCCCTGGCATCGCCCGCCACTGCGAAGCGTCCCCGAGCGGAGTGGGAGGGCAGGTGTGTGCGCTCCGTGGTGAAACTGCGTAAGGTGAGTTAGTAAATAAGACCGCGGAGTTTTCCAAGATTTTCTTGTGCGCTCCGAGGCCTTATTATTTAACCGTCTTGATTGTGATTACGGCTTGATCTCAAATATTGCACCGGCGCTGGTTCCCTGCACTTCGGGGAAGAAGGACTCCCAGGCATGGGCGGGCAACACCCGGTATTCTCCTGCCTGCAACGGGATGAGGGTATACGTCAGCACATAGGTGCCCGCGGGGAGATAGTCCGCGGTGAACAGGATGCTGTCATCGCGAATCTGCGGTTCGTGGAACAGCCACCAGCCCCAGCCCTCGGCGAAGGGATCGCTGTCATCGAACTGCACTTCCACTTGCGCATCGGTGGAGGCGATTCCCTGCGTCTTCAGGCTGCGGTTGAGGATCTCGGTCCCGGCGGGGATGAAATCTTCGACCATCACGTAATGCGCCTCATGCGGCAGGACGAGCGTCAGCCGCGCCGCGACCGGTTGACTGGTGCTTAACTGCGTCGAAGAAATAGACGGGCAATCCTTCTCACACCCAGTTTGTGTATATATACGGTCAATCCGCATCCCTGCATCGAGCGGTTCCACATCCTCCACCGGGCGGTTGACCTTTAGCGCCGCGCGGTAGTACAGGCGTCCCAACCCCTCTTCACGCTGCACAGTGAGCAGGTTGGGCGAGGTGGCTGAAAGGAACTGGATAGGCAGCGAGGCATTCACCGGTTCAAGAACCTGGTTCCCAGAGACATCGCCGCTTGCAAGGGGTCCACCGTTGATCGTAGCATGGAAGACAAAGTCCGCGTTGAGGTCGCCAAAGCCAACCATCGCTTCATTGAGCGCTATGATCGCCCAGGCATTTTCATGACCGATATTCCACAAGCCGCGGGCGTTGCGGTGTGCCGCCAGGTAACGAACCGCGTTGAACACGACCGGGTTCGCGGAATCAAGCTGCGCCAAGATGTAGACGACGAGCGACGTCGTGTAGATGGATGAACCGGTCGTGAGAATGTTTTCGCGAGGCGTTTCCCAGTGCGCGCCGGAGGCGGTGATAACAGCGCTCGATTCAAGGTTGGAGAGCAGATCGCGCACGCGCCCATCCGCAGGATTGACCTTGTTGAGAATATAGGCAAGCAATGCCCTGCTCGAGGGACTCAGCCGGTCGCGTCCAGCGTACAGTTGGTCCAGGATGGTTTCATTGAACGTATTCGCATGTGACAGCACAAATTGAACAAAAGTGATCTCATCCAGTTTTGCGCTTGCGGTGGAATCAGTGAGGTCTGGGTATAAGGCGCTCAAATATGTTCCGGCGCGTTGGAGAGCGTCCTCGTTCACAGACATACCGAGCTCGCGCGCCCGTAGTAAACCAAAGAATACATAGGCAGAAATATAGGGGTCAGATGGATTTGCCTGCGTTCCATCATCCGTAAAGAATGACCTGCCCCACCAGTTCCAGCCGCCATCCTCGTTCTGTAAACTCAACAGCCGGCTGAGACTCGCGGTGGTGCTGGTTGTGACACGCTCCGTAAGTGCCGGGTCGCTCAACCCCGCACCGTTCAGGGCGCGATAGACCTCAAGGTTCGGCAGTAGGTAGGAGATCGTCGCCTCGGCGCTCAGCGCGGTATCGGGCATGTCCGTCGCTTCCAGCACAGATAAAAGGCTGCCCGCTAGCGAAGGGCTGAGTTCCACATCCAGGCTGCCGCTGCTGGGCGTGAATGTGCGCGGCAGAGAGATAACCTCCTGCTGAGAGGTGGCGTCGCGCAGCACGCCACCGGTCACGAACGCCTGAGGAGACGTATAGTGCACGATAGGCAACATCCCCCAGGCGGGGCGCGTTTTATCGAACAGTGATATATCATTCTTGTCGACCGCCGAGAAGACGGCGTTGACCACAGGCTCTTCATCCTGCCGCACGGTACCCCACCATTCCACGCGGACCTGGTCATTCGCGGGGATCTCCACCGTTTGTCTCCGGGTGTCCTCATCGTCAAAGATAAAGCCCTCCACCGCGAGGTTGACGTCCACGGTGAGAGGGTTCGACGTATTGTTATTGACAATTGCCGCCATTAGAACGTGATCGCCGTTCACCACAAATCTCGGCGTCACAGGGCGGATAAGCAGCGGTTTGGTGGCGACAAGCTGCGTCTCGGCCTGACCGACACGTGTATCCACAGTTAAGCCGCGCACATCCACCTGCCAGGTCGTGAGCGAATCCGGCAGGGTGAGAGTGACCTGGGCGCGTCCTTCGGCGTTCGTAATCAGGGACGGAGTCCAGTAGGCAGTATCGGGGAAGTCTTCGCGCAGGATGGGCACATCTGCGCCGCCTCCACCGCCGCCTCCGCCTGCTTCACGCGCATGACGCCCGGTATACGCCGCGACCGAAAGCCCCGTCTCGATTCCCAGAGGCTGCTCGCTATAGAAGGCTGGCAGAATATCCTGTGCATTCGGGTCTGCCAGAGCAAGGGTTGCCAGGTCTACCACCGAGAGCGAGAACTCGCCCTCCACAGGCTGGCCGGTATTGTCTGTCACCTGCACATCGAAGGTGACTTCATCGCGCGGTCCCGCTTGCGCCGGGTTCGAAGTCACCTGCACGTTGAGAGCCTGTGCCTCGGGCGCCACCGGGAGGTTTACGAGTCCGTAGCGGAAGTCGTTTCCCTGTCCCAGCACAGTCACGCTTACGTACACGTTTGGCGCGTCAGCTTCGAGGAGTTCCAGCGAGTAATCGCTGCCACTGCCGCTCAGCGTGATGACCTCTGCTCTGGAGATCAAGCCGCGCTCTACAGTCACGAGTCCCAGCGCGTTTATGGCAAACGGGTTCGGGATGAAGATCCGGGCAGTATCACCAGCCTCATAGGACTCGCGGTCTGCGGTCAGCTCAAGCTTTTGGTCGGGCGGTTCGGGCCAGGCGGCACTACCCGCGCCGCCCACCCAGAGCAGGGTTTGTGTGCGCGCTCCGCCGCCAGAGACATCGAGCACGTAGGTCCCGGCAGTTGGCGGGACGAACGAAAGTCTTGCCTTGCCATCTTCCGCAGTGACAAGGTCGCTGCTGCTCACGGGCGAATACACCGGCGTATACGTGGAAAAGCCATTACTATCGGTCTCTTTTTCCCAGCGCACTTGCATGAACTCAGCACTCAGTTCCTTTTCGCCGAAAGGATTCTGATCCCAATCCGCCGTATAGACATCGAAACCGATGGGCGAGTCGGCGCGGCCGATCCATTGATCGGGGTGCAAGCCGATGTAAAAGTCCGCAGGATGAACGCGCAATTCCGTGCGAGCGCTGACCGGCAACCCGGACTCATCCTGCGCGGTCACTTCAAGAGTGAGGATCTGCCCTGACTCCTGCTCAGGGATGGCGGGCAGTTCGATGGACAGAGTCCCCTGCGGGTTCGTCTGGCCCGTCCCTTCCCCGATCCGTTCACCAAAATAACCGGAGTCGAATCCGCCTCCGAAGCTGAACGCATCCAGCCACGAGGTATCCAGCAGTCCCGTTTCGTAGCCTGGCAGGTGGAAGGTATCTGGCCTGGCATACAGCGCCCACTGGACCTCCACATCGCCCGCTGGCGCGTCGAAGAAGTAACGCGCGTTAAGTGCCGCGCTGGAAGTCTCGCCAAGCCGAATCGCATCCGCGGCAAAATCGACGCTCAGGTTGATCTCGGGCTTGCGATACTCCGCGACCTGGAAAGAGAAAAAGAGTTCCAGATCGACGTTCTCGAATGTGTAATATCCGGGCATGGCATCCGGCGGCAGGGCGAATTCACCATTGAACGTGCCGTATGGAGAAAGCTGCATGTCGTACGTGGCAAGCTGAACTCCGTTCGCGTCCCGCAACATGAACGGAATGTTGCTGACTGGCGGCAGTTCATAGCGCCCGTTGAATGCCTGGCGCGCCACACCGCGGAAGTAAACAGTTTGCCCCGGACGATAGATAGGGCGGTCCGTATACATGTAAATCATGGTGCGTGGAGGCAGTACCTGCTGTGAATATCCAAAGTCCCAGCCGCTAATGCCCCAGCCCCAGTTATTGACAGCCAGCGCGAAGTTCTCCTCGCCGGGCTGTCCGAGCATGGCATACACCTGCCCCTCATGCGCAGCGACCGCGCCCCGCCACAGCCCGTCCTCATCTGTGGTGCCAGACCCGAGTTCATTCCCGGCACTACCGTAAATAGTGACTGGCGCATTCGCCACGGGCGTTTGTGATGGCAGATCCACTGCCCACACCAGCGATTCGGTCGCTCCATGTTTGAATGTAAGGTTCACCTGACTGGAGGCGATCAAATAAATATTTCTTGAAGATTCGAGCTGGGGTGAGAACAGGTTTACGTAATACAAGCCGGGCAACAACTGATTGCTCTGCTGTATCAACCCGATCTGTATATCGGTCCTGCGCCCGGGCTCAAGCTCGAACGTCTGCGAGAGATTAACGGGGTCAACCGGCGCATAGGCCTGCTGGTCCTCATAGGAATTATGCAGCAGGAAGAATTCTTCCAGCGATAACGGCGCAACGGTCGTGTTCGTGTTCTCGATATTCACAGCATCTGCATACAACACCGGCTCATCGGGGCGCACGAACGCCATGGACCAGCCGAATAACGGCACATTCAACATGGATGGCAAAGGCGGTGTGCGCGCCTCGACGATGAACGAATCGCCAAGCGACTGCCCCCAGCGGTCGCGGACGCGCGCCGAAAGCTCAAATGTATAATTCGTGTCAGGGACAAAATCTCCGAACACGAAAAGTTGCAAGCCATCTTCAGATACATCCGTTTGAAGTCTCGCCACGGTGGGGAAGATGCTGATGAGGTTATCGTAATTGGCGCTGGCAAGCGGCGTGTTGAACGTAAAGGTCGTCATGCCGAGCTCGGTCTGCGTACTGCTGACCCCGAAATTGTCATATGTGGTGAACACCGCGCCATAATCCGTGCCCAGGATCATCCCACCCCTTGAGCTTGCCGCTGCACCCAGATTCAATATATAGCCAACGTTGCGGTTTAATATATCCTCGGGGATGAAGGTCATTTCTGTTTCGTCTTCGTTCCACGAAAACTCCCCGGCAAGCCTGCCTTCGGTGCCGCTGAAAGAAAATCCCGATTCGACACTTTCGGTATTCATCGGCTGGTTAAAGGTCAGTTTTATTTCGGGGTCGAGCGGGAGCAATTCCCTGACCGAGGGTTCCAGCGTGACGACGCGCGGCCGGGAAGTGGTAAACGTCCAGGCAGCCACTTCGCTTCCATCGAGCCCGACGCCGGATACCGTTTTCAACTCCGGGTTCAAACTGACAGTATATTGCATGCCCCCTGCCATCGCTGGCGCAGGATAAAAAATATAGGTGCTGGTATTGATCCATTCCCCGCGCCCACTCACGGGCGGCTGAATATCGAAAGCAGGCTGCCGGGACAAAGCATCGCCCCCCAGCGCAACGACCGGCTGGTTAAAAGAAACGGCAATTGCCGCGTCAACGTTGACATCCTCTGCATCAGGCTTTGGCAGAAAGTTCGTGGGGCGCAGATGATCGGCAACGGTGAAGGAAAGATCGATGGGTTCAACGATGCCAAACCCGTTCGCCGACTGTAGTGAATTGGAGATCGAGAAATTCAGCGACGTATCTGGCGAATACGGTTGCGAAGGCGTGAAGAGCAGCGTTGCATCGTCGGTCCACGTAAATGTCCCGGCTGGCAAACCACTTAACGCTGATTCGGCAGTGGATCTGTTCACCGGCTGGTTAAAATAAAACGTGATGGGCGATTCATGACCGAGCACACTCCCCGGCGGTGGGTCTGTCTCTACCAGCGCGGGCGGCAGGGATTGCTGAAATGTCGTAGGGGTGGGAATGGCAGGTGTGGAGGTACTGTTGATAACCGGCACCCCGCTACAAGAGGTGAGGAGCAGGGCAACAAGCAGAAAGCCATTCACAGTGAGAGCGACGCGGCGTTTCGTCATAAATCCTCGGTTGAAAACGGAGTTCAACGACTCCAATGACATCAATCTTCCAAATTTATTATACACGCGAGAAAATCAAAAAAGGACACGGTCGCGACCGTGTCCTTTTGTACTTACTGAGGCGGAGCGATTGCGTTCACCGCATCAGCGATCTCCTGATACGAAGCAATTTGTCCCGGCGCTCCTACGCGGGTGCCGTTCACAAATACGGTTGGCGTGCCGCTTACTCCCATTTCCTGACCCAGGTCGAAATCCGCCTGGATTTCGTCTTCATGTGTGTTCGCACTCAAGCAGCTGTTGAAGGCCTCCATATCCAGCCCAATGCTCTCTGCCATTGCCTGAAGGCGGCGCTCGCTGAACGTACCCCGGTTTTCGCCTTCCTGATTTGCATAGAGAATACTGTGCATTTCCCAGAATTTATCCTGTTCATTGGCGCACATGGCGGCATTGGCAGCCTGATCTGATTCTCCACTGCTTCCGGCTCCATTCCCATCCAGAAACGGGTAATTATGAAATACATAGCGCGCCTGCCCGCTGGCAACCAGATCCTGTATGACGAGGGGCTCGATGCTCTCTGTGAAAAACTGGCAGGCAGGGCATTGAAAATCCTCGAATACATCGATGGTGACCGGGGCATTGGCGTCACCCAGACTCAACCCATCGGCGTTGGGCAGCGCAGCTGGCGTGACCGTGATAATCTCTCCCACAGATCTGAGCTGAGGCAAGACCACTACAAGGACTACAAGGGCGACGCCGAGCGCAATCAACCCAATGGTGATCAACCGCTGACGCTGTTGCTGGCGCTGCATTCGCTGGCGCCGTTCCTGACGTTTACTTACCTTTTCCGGACTCATAATTATTCCTTGTTTTGTAGATTTACCGCTCATTTCATAAACTGCCAAACCTTTTGTGGAAATTGCAGGTGAATAAAGCAATTTCTATCTCAGAAATTTTGCGGTACTATGCAAAAAGGACGCGATATACATCGCGTCCCTGGTTGTTTATTGCGCGCCGATCTCGTTGAGCACTGCTTCAAGTTCTTGCTGAAATGCGGTGAATGGCTGCGCGCCTTCGATCAGTTTGGTCTTGGTTTCGCCGTCGACGGTGTAGGTCACCAGGAAACCCGGTGTGCCGTTGATATTGGCGGCTTGCCCGTCTTCAAAATCCTGCTGGACGCGGTCGAGGTATTTGCCGCTGTCGTAGCAGCTATTGAATTCGTTCATATCCAGCCCGGCAGTTTCCGCGATAGTCTCGATGCGTCTATCCGTGAAGGAACCAACATCCTCCCCAATTGCATTAGCAAAGAGGTGGGCTTGCATCTCCCAGAACTTGCCCTGGTCTCCGGCGCAATAGGCTGCCTGCGCAGCATCCCGCGACTCGGTTGTCGCAGGCGTGCCTCTGCCCTGTGCAATATTGTCACTGACAAAATTACCCATGGAACGAAATACGAACTGAACCTGCCCGGTATCGACATAATATTGTTTAAGTAGTGGTTCTGTCTCCTCATGGAATCGTCTGCAGAACGGACACTGAAAATCACCAAATTCCTCGATCTTGATAGGCGCGTTCGGGTCGCCCATCGTATTGTCATTGGCATTTGGATACGTCCCTGTCTCCACGGAGACCACTTCAGCGACGGGCCTGAGCATGGGCCAGACCACAGCAAAAACCAGAAATGCTGCGCCAAGTGCAATGAAGCCAATGGTCAGAAGGCGGTTGCGCCTTTCCTGCTGGCGTATTTTCTCACGGCGTTCCTGGCGTTTACTCTTCTTCTCGGGACTCATGAAAACTCCTTGATGTAGATGATTTTGGCGCTAGATTCTCCCATGCGCAAAACGTTTTGTCTAGGATAAAGTTAGCAGCTATTAATTATTGCTTTCGCGGCATTAGTTCAAGCGGCTGTCCAGCCATGCAATCATGAACTTAAAGACCTGCGCTTTTTCAGGTTCGTTATGGACTTCGTGATATAGATTGTCCCACATTTTTAATGTCACATCACCGCCCGCTTCCTCGACTCGTTTTGCAAATTCTTCACTTCCGCTGGGATACGCGATCCTGTCTTCCTTGCCATGGATCATGAGCAAAGGCACCGGGAATTCCGCGGCGCGCGCAAAACTCAGCTCGATCGCGCGCAACGCAGCTTTCCCAAACCCGAGGCTGGTACTATCGTGCACCAGCGGGTCGTTCTTATAGGCTTCGACGATTTCGAGGTCACGTGAAATAGTCGTAGGATCAAGCCCGCTGGGTACCGTCATGGTTGGCAGGAGCGATCCCAGCAGACGCACCATGACAATTTTTGCTTTTTGTTTTTGAAGAGGAGATCGCAGAGCAGCCCCGGTCACTATGACGCCTCGCAACCCGGCACCGTGTTGAACTGCATACGCAAGCGCCAACAGACCACCCAGGCTATGCCCATATAGAAAATGTGGAATTGCGGGGTAACGCTCCTTCAGGAGGTGAAAGAACTGGAGAATATCCTGCATGTATGCGTCGAGCGAGGCAGCATGCCCGCGCGGACCGCCTGATCTGCCGTGCCCGCGCAGGTCAAAACCAGCCAGGGCATAGCCTGCCTCCGTCAGCGCTTCGCCCACATGAAGGTAACGCCCGGCGTGTTCGCCGAGCCCATGGATCAGGGCGACCAGTGCTTTTGGCTCACTATTCCCAGGCTCCCAACCCTGGATGTAGAATGCTGTCCCGGCTTGATCCTCCCACTTATCTTCGAAGCTTTTCACGCGACCCTTCCCGTGGTTACCTTGAACTCACAGGTATCCTGTCCCGTTGCCTTGCAGGAGGTTTCCTCCACATCAGATTCCTGCCCCGTTGCCCAGAGGAGACTCCCGCGGATCAAGCCCTGAGTAACAAAACAGATCGGGCGCGCGGATTCCTGGCTGCCTGCGGCAGGAGAGACGTGGTCAACCAGCAGCAGATCGAGGTCGAGGGTATGGACTGTAATGTCACCAGCTCGCGTCCCGAGCAAACGTCCCAAAAGTTCCAGGATGGACTTGCGGCGTGTCGAGAGAGGCAAGCGCCTGATCACTGCTGCCTGGGCTTTATCTCCGAACGAAGCATCCTCCAAAAGGGGTTCCCACAAGCGCTGTCCCACGCGCAGAAGAAAACCGCGCGCTCCGCGTCCATAATAAGTGCGCAATGCGGCTTGCAGTTCGGCGTAGGTCTGCGCCGCTTCTGTTGCGCTCATTTTTGTGAAGGCTTGCGGCTTTGCCCATTCGGCAGGTAGATTCGAAAGGGCAAGCATGGCAGGGAACTGTTCTGCCCCCAGTTCCACTGCGACGGTTTCCACGAAGCGGCGAAGGATGCGGCTGGAAAACTTCGTTTCGCTCACTGGCGCGCTTCTCCTATCTCGAACCTGCAATAAGGGTCGCCTTTTGCCAGGCAGTGCGTTTCGGTGACATCATGTTCCTTGCCCGTTGCCCACTTCACAGCTTCACCAATCGAGCCCGCATATAAATAGCAGATCGGTGTCGCGGACTGGCGGCTGTGGCAGATGGCACAGGTCGATTCGATGTAGGCGAGCCGTTCGCCGCTTTCATCCACCCAGGCATTCACCTGGGGATTGCTCTTCTTCAGGGCATCCACCATTCCGTTCAGGATGAACTTGATGCGCTGTCGCTCTGGAAGCAACTTTAGTGCAACACCCGCCACACCCA